>NZ_JBFLAB010000107.1:0-4874 GCF_040742695.1 Microbulbifer discodermiae
CTAGCAGGCTGTTGATTTTGTCGCCTGAGAACATTGGGTTAGATACAATACGGAAAACGATAACCCACAGAGGATTTTGGTTCAGTGCGCGGTATGGATGTTTTTCAGGAGTCTCTTTTCACAACAGTGCAGTTGGAATCGTTTGTTCCAGCAGATCACCCACTGAGGCCGATCAAAGCGCTCCTGGATGAGGCGATGAAGAACCTCAACTGGCTCTTCAGCAGCATCTATTGCGAAACCGGTAGGGAGTCCATTCCGCCAGAACGCCTTATCAGGGCACAGTTGCTCCAGGTGCTTTACAGTATCCGCAGTGAACGACAGCTGGTTGAACAGATCAACTACAACCTCCTGTATCGGTGGTTTGTCGGCTTAACGATTGATGACAACGTCTGGAATCACTCCACATTCAGCATTAATCGGGATCGGCTGCTGGAAAACGATGTGATTACGGAGCTGTTCGAAGAGGTGATTGAGCTGGCTCGTAAACGCAAGCTTCTTTCCGACGAGCACTTCAGCGTAGACGGCACCCTGATTCAAGCCTGGGCTTCGCAAAAGAGCTATCGCCGTAAAGATGACAATAACGATCCTCCTGCGGGCGGTGGTCGCAACCGCGAAGCGAATTTCCACGGTGAAAAGCGCAGTAACGTTACCCACGAGTCGAAGACGGACGGTGATGCGCGGATGGCCAGGAAAGGCCCTGGTAAAGAAGCCAAGCTGTCGTACATGGGTCATACTGTGATGGAAAACCGTAACGGTCTGATTGTTAAGGCTGCGGCCAGTCTCGCTACTGGCAAAGCTGAGCGGGAAGTAGCAGTGGACTTGCTGGCGGAACTTCCCGGTATGAAGAAGCGCACGGTTGGTGCAGACAAGAACTATGACACCGCCGGGTTCGTGGAAGATTGCAGGGCCATGAATATGACGCCCCATGTTGCCCGGAATGACAATCGTATTGGAGGCTCTGCCATTGATGGTCGCACCAGCCGGCACGCTGGCTACCAGATCAGCCATCGGAGCAGAAAGCGGGTATAAGAACCATTTGGCTGGGGTAAGTCAATTGGTCTCATCAGGCAGATGAAAGTACGCGGTTTATCGAAAGTGAACAGTGTCTTTATGCTGACGATGATTGGCTGGAACCTGACTCGAATGAGGGCGTTACAAGGATAGTCCGTCTTGAAGGCGGGGAAAGCTCGCCACCAAGGCCCGTAAGGGTAAAAAATGGCCTTAAATCGTCTATTTGGGCCGAGAATTGCGGATTCAAACGATTACCGTGTTTGAATCTGGCTGAAAATCAACAGCCTGCTAGGTTGGATCATGAAATATCCGGGCTAGATGACTTCAATCGCGGAGGGTTGACCATTGAAGCCGATTTCTCTCCGCTGGCACCTCGCGTCATACGAGCGCTGGAAAACGTTATCGAGTGGAGGAGGAAACTCAGGCAGCTGCGTTGTGACAACGGCCCCGAATACATAAGTGGCCTGCTCGTTGCATGGGCTGAATGAAACCATATTGAATTAAATTTTATCCAGCCCGGGAAACCCCAGCAGAATTCCCACGTCGAGCGGTACAATCGGACGGTCCGGGATGACTGGCTGGGACAATATCTGATCTCGAGCATCAAAGAGGTTCAGGAATATGCGACTCGCTGGTTTTGGATGTACAACCACGAAAGGCCCAACATGGGCATAGGCGGCATCACACCTCCACAAAGACTGGAGGCCGCATAACTCTCTACTTTTAGCCTTGGCTAAAAATGGGGAGATTACCGGCAGGCCCGGTTGTAGAAATTCAGTATGTAGGATGGCTATTTTAAGCAAGTAGAGGGGGCTTAGTGCTGTGTTATGGCGTTGTTTTCTTTATTCAGGTAAACTCTTCAAAATGAATAGACGGGCAGGCTCGTCAATAAATTATTTCCGCCGGAAACTGATTGCTGGATAAATAATTATAAAATGCTCCATGGGTTCTCTATACTAAGGCTATTTCGCTCATTTTGTGGTGATACTTACTGATGTAGTTTGTTCAGCTTTAATTTTGATAAAAAGTCAGTTTATAAATTATTGATAGTGTTGAAGCCTGTTGATTGTTCGAAGTTGCGATACCTTGATTAAATATTTCCCGCACTTGCATGCGAAAACACCTTTATTTTTTCCTTTGTCACACTACTGGTCGGTTATGAGTATAAGAACAACTATTTCAGTATTTTTGGTGATTTTTTCTCTTTACTGGGCCGGTCTTGCAAAGGCAGCTGTTTCCGCAAGCACGACAAACTCCAGCGGTACTCATACCATTAGCTGGTCTTCGAGTTCCTCTGCGGAATACTACCTTGTTACTGTCCGACGAGGCTCGACTTCTATTGGCTCTTACCAGCCAACAGGTACGTGGAGAAACTTCACCCATACTCAAAATGGTACTTATACTTATACCGTAGGCGCTGTTTCTGGAGATGTCTGGAACCCTATAATTCAGGAGTGGCTACCTGGTACAACTACACCCCTGGGTAGTGTTAGTGTGACTGTCACGATTCCCAAACCCGGCACGCCCAGTTCCATTACAGTTCCGGCCACCGACAACAATGGTAGCTTCAGCATTAGCTGGGGCACCTCAAGCGGGACTGTTTCCAGATATGAGCTTTGGGAGCAAAAGAATTCAAATTCCTATGTCAGAGTCCATAATGCCAGCGCACGCAGCAAGTCGCTGAGTGGCAGGGCAGATGCAACCTATAAATACCGGGTGCGGGCGTGCAACGACTCGGGTTGCAGCGGCTGGCGCTATGGCGGAAACAGCCTCACGGTCAGAAATAAACCGGGTGCACCCGGCACGCCAAATAATCCCACAAGCAGCTCCAATGGCAGTTATACCATCAGCTGGGCTGCCGCCTCCGGTACCGTTACCTACTACCTGTTGCAGGAGAGCAGCAACAATGGCTCCAGTTGGACCAGCCATAATACCGGTACCTCGCGCAGCTTTTCCGTCACCGCCAAACCCGAGGGAAGCTACTTATACCGGGTAACGGCCTGTAATACCTACAGCTGGTCCTGTGCCACAGGTGGTCAAAAACAGACAAGTGTGGCTTACCCTGCCGCAGGCAGTGCACCTTCGGTGCCATCGCAACATGCGGAGGGTGTCATTACCGTCAGTTGGTCTGAACGCTCCGGCAATGGCTATCGAATCCGGGAAAATCAATCCGGTCGTACCTGGGATGTTGATACGGATGTCAACAGTTACCTGATAAGCACCCCGGCATCGGACGGTTCCTATACCTATTCCCTGGCTTCTTGCATGGTGTTCAATGAAGGCGGTGGCGCTTCCTCGGAATTCTTATGCGGCAGCTACAGTTCCGCCAGTAACAGCATGGTGTACCGCAAGCGGCCCAGTGTCGGTGCGGCGCCGTCCCTCTCCACGACTCAGAGTACCAGCGGAGATATCACTGTCAGCTGGACCAAACCATCCGGCACGGTGGATTACTACTATCTCGAGAAAGAGCTCGGCAATAGTGGAAGCTGGCAGCGTATCGGTGGGAGCCAAACTGACCTGTCCGAGGCCGTGATTGGTCTGGCCGACGGAGACTGGAGGTTTCGTATCCTCGCCTGTAATAGTTATGACTGGTCCTGCAGCACCAGTAGCGAGAGTGCAGAATTCAGGGTGCGCTCCAAGCCGGCGGCCCCCGCAGCGCCGGGGCTTGGCAGTACCACCAGCACGGGTTCAGTCAGTCTGGACTGGGCCAACGTGAGCGATGCCACTTACTACGATGTACAAAAGCGCCTGAACAATAGTGGCTCCTGGAGTAATGCCGTTACCGGTCGCAGTAGCTCCGACGCACAGCCAACGGGTTTGACTGATGGTCTATGGGACTTCAGGGTGCGGGCCTGTAATGAATTTTCATGGGCATGTTCCGGTTATGGCAATAGCTCTTCAGATTTGATTGTTAGGGTAGAGCCGGCAACGCCGGCAATGCCCTACAGTCCGGCGACCAGTAGTAGTGGAAGCTACGATGTATCCTGGAGCGCCACCTCGGGTAGCGTCACTCACTACTTACTACAAGAAAGTGTAGACGACGGTATTAGCTGGAACACCATTTTTACCGATATCGCTATGGTAAGAAGTTACTCTATTAGTAATGAACTGGAGGGCAATTATTTATACCGGGTCATTGCATGTAAGGAGTTCGGTTGGGCTTGTGCCACCGGGGGCAGCAGCCAAACCACAGTGGATTTTCCAAATGTGGAGGGAGCACCCAGTGTACCTCCGAAAAATCCGGGAACTGGTTATCTCGTAAGCTGGAGCGGGTTTTCGGGTAATGGCTTTATTTTGACGGAACACCCCAGTGGAAGAACATGGCAAGACAGGGATATTACTCAGCTAAACATCCCAGCAAATATTGATGGAGAGTACACTTATACCATTACAAATTGTTTGGTATTCAATGAGGGAGGCGGTGCGTCAGACGAGTATCAGTGCGGCGATGAAGGACCTCCTAGTAGTAAAGTGCGTGTACGCAGACCGCCCGTTTTGCAGGGTGGCATGGGTGTACTAATAAACACCACAAATGGCGATATCACTGTGAGCTGGCCGGCTGCAACCCCCAATGGGGATTACTATCAGGTGAGGGAAGTTAACACAGCCATTACCAAAACCGTTTATGAGCCAAATTTATCGGTGGTCTTTCCTGCGCGAGATAATGGGGATTACAGCTATGAGTATTATGCCTGCAATAATTTAGATTACTGTAGCGCTGCTAGGGCCTGTTAACACTAATTTTGATAAAATCTGCGTTTATGGAAATCACAAAATCGCAATTCAAAATTATCGAACACCTGCTGCCTTTACAGCGAGGTAACGTCAAAATACCGAATATACAGGTCATAAACGCTGTTTTG
>NZ_JBFLAB010000108.1:0-4840 GCF_040742695.1 Microbulbifer discodermiae
GATTCCAACTGCACTGTTGTGAAAAGAGACTCCTGAAAAACATCCATACCGCGCACTGAACCAAAATCCTCTGTGGGTTATCGTTTTCCGTATTGTATCTAACCCAATGTTCTCAGGCGACAAAATCAACAGCCTGCTAGGCCGAGCCTATATGAAAGTTTTTGTCTTAATGTTTAACATTCTTTTTAGCTCTATAAGCACGGAAACTTTCTTTGTAGAATAGCCTTCTTCACCCCTGCTTTCCAAGCAAATATCAGATCTGACTAGCAATTATCATTGCCGGTTCGATCGAAAACTATCCTTAGTTTTTCTAACCTAGAAGGTTTAATCTGAAAATTGGGCAAAAACCTCTTCTCCTGTCATATTTGTTGTTTCATTGGCGAACGTATAATATTTCGGCTTTTCTTCAATAAAGATCTGGTGGTCAAAATTTAACTTCTGCACTTCATCAAATAATCCAACAGGAACTATATATTGATCATTTTTCTTTAATTTATAGAAAAGATGTGTTCCACAGAGTGAGCAAAATCCACGCTCTGCCCATTCTGAGGAAGAATAAGTAGAGATATTATGTTCCCCCGCAAAATTTACTTCCATATTACAGTCAACTGCCAAAAGGGGGCCACCACCCCATTTTCTGCACATATTACAATGACAGGCTCCGACGTTCTCCGGGCACATAGATAATGCTTCGATTTTAACCTTTCCACACAAACAAGCTCCCCTGGCTTCGGCCCTTTTACTCATAATTTACCCCTAACTATATTGACTATACATTGATCGATATATAAATTTTTTTCGCAATCAGAATCTTCTCTGTTATCCCACTCCGTTAAGTTATCTATAGTTTCTTGTAACCAACCTTAATGTAGTATTCAAGTATTTCCGGACAGTACGTTAAGATTTTCTTCCATCTCTGCGGGAGGCACACCATCGTTGTGCTGATGTCGGCGTTCCCAGTTGTAGTAGGTCATCAGGTAGTAGCCGACATCTCGCCGCGCTTCGGCGATTGAATCGTAGCCGAGAGGTGGCATTTATTCGCTTTTCAAACTACGGAGCCGCCTTTCCATCGGAGTACAGCCCAGCAAAAACCCGAAAGCTAAAAAGTAAACCATTGCTTTCATAGTAATTCTTATCACCGCTGGCTGGGGCAGCTTGCCTTGTGCTCAGTCTGCGTGAAAACTGGAGCGCGGCGACCGCGCATAAAGTGCACAAAGTTAGCTGTCGGCCTGCAGCGGCTTGTTATGCATATTTTTGCTGCTCTGGACAATACTAATACCTTTGATTAATAACCATAGGCCAAATGTGATTTCAAACAAAGCACCTGGCAGCATCAGATCTCTCAATACTTCAGGCGGACTAAGTAATAGTATATTCGAGAATCCATAGACTATCATCGAGATGTATGTGAAAGCTCCCCAAAGAGCCAACCACTTCGGTACATAACTTGATACGTAAAATAAATACATAAAAATAGTTGCACCGATACCCATTATGATTAACAAAACATCCCACATCGAACCGCTCATTTTCACAAAAATACTCGCCAATACGTGCAATTGTTCATGCTTAAATACAGTCGAGTATTCCTGGTTCTTTAAAACCACTATGACGCTCAATATAACAATTGTTGCGACAAAGCCGAGAAGCCCCTCTCCAAATCTGAAAAGCAGTGCCACAAGAGCAATATTTTTGTTTACTGTTTTTGTAACTAAGTACTGCGCCCAAGATGCCCAAATAACAGCGATAAACATAATAATATCGATAGCCTGAGCAAATCTAAATCTTGCTTCTGTTTCATCGAATACCGAGAAGTCGTATATTCCCTCCTTGAAAAGCATCGAATTGGACATCCCTAAAATTATATAAATTAAATAAGCGGCACCTAAATGCTTAACATATAGCTTAAGTGACGATTGAACATTTTCCATCAAAAATTCCCTTTTATCGACATCTGTATCTAACGCCTTAGTTTGGAATCTGTATAGCGCGTCCCGTGGAAGGCACGCTTTTTGCGGCTGTAACGAACAACACTAACTTGTTATGTATTTAGACTACACCTAAACGCCAATGTATACTGCGCCAACTCAATTGACTCCCAGTCATCCGATTGATGCACAGGCATATCAAGATTCGATTTGATTTGCTGCTCACCATTCTCGTAAACCCGCAATTCAATACGGGCGACATCTTCGATAAGTTGATGTTTCAGCGATATAGCTCCATTTTCATCAATCTGCTCTTGCTCGGTGACTTTGATCTTACTTTGCTGGAGCAATTCATCCTCTTGAAATAGACCGATATCGATTAGCAACTATCTCTCCCATGATGCATAAAGCCGCCAACACGGGCAGAAAGGAGCAGCGAAGCTGCGGAATGTAGGTTCAGCCAACTTTGCTGGCGATCGTGCTTGGCTTTGTTACATGCTGGACTAGACACTTTGCACAACCTTTAATTTGGAGAACCTGACGTTTAATTTGGGGACACCCACTATAGAAAGAACTTTATTCTTTAGCTCGATAGACATTGTTGCAACAGCTTCTCCCCGCTGTATGTATGGGCCTCCAGGCAGATCCCAATCATAGACGTAGAAGCCCAACTTAGAGAAATCAGACCATACTTCAGGGCTACCCCAGTTGGGAGAATCCAGTGAATTCGATATCTCATCATGGCTAGTGAAGTTTGCCAGTATACTATCAGGAACGAACCCTTCACCTACCGTAGAGAACAATCCGATATTTCCATCGATATCCTCGGCGTGCCAGTCGAATTCTCTGCCTTCTATTTCTTCTTGATAAGTAGTCATACTTGGTGCACGTAACGCCCACGGCAGGCGCGGAGGGCCGTAGCTTCACTGCCCAGGATTTTATACTGGTTCTTGAGCAGGCCTATTGCCGAGTACACGTATTCGGGCTCACCTCTGGACTTGATTTGCTCCACTACAGTGCTATAAGAAATTACACCATATACTTCATTACGGTTCAATAGCACTACAAACCAGCCCGACCCCGTAATTTCCTCAAGCTTCCCACAAGAAGTCTCATTTCTTACGTACTTCATATAACGACCAGACTGATAGCCCCAGCCATGGAGCAATTCCAAAATTGCCACAGCAATAATTTGGCCTTCTTCTGACTCAGATAGCGAATCACTATGAAGTTTTACAACCGCAACATCTGTTGCCGTACAGACAGAATTCTCCAAGTCTTTTTGGAAATCAGGATAAATATATTGAAACTCACCATCTGGTGATAATGGCGGAATGATAGTTGGACGAACTGGTGAGCATGCCAGTACTTTACTACTGACAAGCAAAAATAGAAGGAAACAGTACTTTAGCTGCTTCATAGCATAACAGTTTATTAAAGAGCCAGTGGTTCATTATCATATGGCTAATATTTCTAGTCTATTACACGCAAATCCCTAACCAAGTTTATAGTTTGCAATAGGTTATAGAGTTCTGCTTAATACGCAACCAGTTATAGCAGACCATTGGTTCAAGTCGCCTGATACAACCCGTGGGTCTTGAACACTTTTCGCCCTCATGAGAATCAATAAGTTAGACAAGGTTTTCTGTGGATGTCAGTCGTGGCTCTTTAGTTCGGCCCTTGGCAAAACCTGAATTCTGAATACTACCTACAAGGGTGAACAAGCCGGGCCTGCACTCGGCTTTTTGCTTATGAAACGAATACCTTCGCAGTCTAAATGTACTCCTCCCCACGCCTGCGCGGTTTTGGGCTTTTGGCTGGTCAACGAAATGGGGGAATACCTTATCTGTCCCTGTTTCTGGGCCAGGGACTTTTTGCCCTTTTCATATACTGAGCACATTGAAAAGAGCGTGAACGGTCAAAACGGGGCCTTCCAGCATACTACCCACACTGGAAGGCAGTCTCCGCGGCCATCAGCGCTGATCTTTTGCTTTAGGGGTAAAAACAGAGGGTATCGAGCTTCAGAACTGAAACTACTGATTTTAGGTTGACACCTTAAACGAAAAAGAGCGGTATCAACTCGCTTGATGCCGCTCTTATGATCCTTCAACTTATTGATTTTGAAGGATTTTATTGGTGGGTCGTGCTGGATTCGAACCAGCGACCAATTGGTTAAAAGTCAAACAAAACGGTTTTCGTTGCTCCCCTATATGCCGCAAACCCGCATGGCAGCTAGGTTTCGGTGTTCACTGTTTCCCATTGTTTCTCATCTGCGTTGACACTTTGTTGACACCTTGGCTGCTGTTCCAGCGCAGCTAAGGGGTTGTTGGTAGCCACCTCTTCTAGGTGTTCAGGAGCCAAGTGGGCGTAACACATGGTCATTTTTATGTCAGCGTGGCCAAGGATCTCCTTTAAAGTGAGGAGATTCCCACCATGAATCACAAAGTGACTTGCAAAGGTGTGACGAAGTACATGGCTGGCCTGCCCTTTTGGTAAATCGATCCCGCTGTCTTTGAGCGCTCTGAGAAACGCCTTATAGCAATATTGGAACAATGGGCCGTTGTCTGATCGTTTGTTTGATAACTCGTCTTCCAATGCCTGGCTAATGGGGACGGTGCGCGTCTTCCCACTTTTTGTTCGAGCAAAGGTGATCCTGCGATTGCGTATCTGCTCGGTTCGCAGACCTTGAGCCTCCCCCCACCGAGCGCCAGTAGCCAAGCAAACTTTGGCCACCAGCAGGGCGTGTTTAGAGTTACTCTTTTCAAGGGATGCTAGGGAACGTCTGAATAACTCAACAATCGCTACGGCAGTATCAGTATTTTCTGGTGCGGGCCTGAATTTGACCAAAACAACCCTGAGATTGTTTGTTTTTTCACCTGGAATCTACTTCTCAGCAGATTCCAGGTGCACTG
>NZ_JBFLAB010000109.1:0-4793 GCF_040742695.1 Microbulbifer discodermiae
TAAATACCTGCCAGTGGAGGGATCGTAATCCCTAAAGTAGTTGTAATAGCGTGGCGCTTCCTCTCCCTTGATCTGCCCCGGAAAACGCAGGTTGACCGTGGTCGGATTGGTATCGTTGTCCGGATCATTATTCGGTGTCGTGCGCCCAAAGGCATCGCTGTCCCAGCGCCAGACAATAGCTTCGCTGCTGTTGGTACCGATACGCGGGGTGTTGAGATGGTCGGTGTGCAGGTAGGTTAGGCTGGTGCCCTGTACCTGGCCATTGCTGTAAGTGATCTCGACCTGTGCGACCGGCATGGTGTCCAGGTAGATATAGTCAATCCGGCTCTGGATGTCGGTGCCATTGCTGGCGTAACTGGTTTCACCAAGGTATTGGCCGCCCAGGTCATAGTGCAGCAATGCGTCCTCGGCCTTGGCGGTGCGTACCCGCTGGCCGATGGCGTTGTAGTAGTAGGTACCTTTGAGTGTGCTGTTTTCGGTATAGGTTTTGAGGCGGTTGGCGTGGTTGTAGCTGTACTGCTGCTGTCCCCCGTCGATACTGGTGGTGTTGCCGGCGGCGTCGGTCACCCAGGGTTGACTATCTCTTTGCGTTAAACGATTGGAGGTAGTCTCGTGGCTGTAGCTGGTAGTGCTCAAGGTGCCGCCGGTATCGGTGGCGTCCTTCTGGGTGCGGTTGCCCACCGCATCGTACTGATAGTCGTTCTGGCCGGCGATATAGCCTTCGCCGGTGAGGCGGTTCAGATTGTCGTAGACAAAGGCCCTGTCTTTGCTGGTATCCAGGCTGTCGGCGATGCCGGTGATATTGTTGGCCAGGTCATAGGTGTAGAAGTCGGAGCGGACATTGCCGATACCGCTGGCGGTGACGGTCTCCAGCCGGCCGTCCAGGTCGTAGCTATAGCTCTGGGTGATGCCGTTGCCATAGTCCATGGAAGAAATGCCGCCATAGGGCTGGTACTGGATATTGCTGACCAGGGTCTGGGCCGTGGCCTGGGCATTCTCCTGGCTGGTGATGGCGCTGATACGACCCAAGGTGTCGCGGCTGTAGCTGATAATACGGCCGGAGGGATAGGTGATGCTGGCGACACGGCCCAAGGTGTCATAGCTGTACTGGGTGCTGAAACTCCAGCTGGCGATGGTGTCGTCCTGTTGGGTGATGCGGCCCAGGTCGTCATAGATCAGGGCGGTAGCGCCGGCGTCGTTACTGAAGCCGGTCAGGCGACCCACGCCCTGGTTGCCGTTATCGGTATTGTCGTAGCTAAAGGCCGCGTTCTCGGCGGTGCTGCCGGGATAGGTGATGGCGGTGAGGCGGTTGAGGGCATCGTAGCTGTAATTGGAAACTATACCCCGCGCATCGGTGCGGGTAATGAGGTTGCCGGCCGGGTCGTGGTCGTAGCTGGTAATACCGGTATCGGGGCTGGTGAGTTTTGTAAGGTTACCGAGAAAGTCGTACTCGTAGCTGGTGGTGTTGCCACGCTGATCGGTGACCGAGGTAATGCGGTCGGCATAATCGTAGGTGTACTGGACCTGGTTGGTGTCCGCGTCAGTGACGGCCTTGACCCGACCCAGGGCATCGCGGGTCTCTCCGGTGGTGTTCTGATTGCCGTCGGTGGTGGAGGTGCGGTCGCCGTTCTTGTCGTAGGCGATGGAGGTGTTCTGTCCGTTGTTGCCATCCACATCAATCAGGCGGCTCAGCTCGTCGTAGCTGCGGCTGACAGAACGCACCAGGGTGGTGCCATCGGCGGCATAAATCTTTTCCTGCAATACATTGCCGTCAGCGTCCAGGGTATAGGTCATCCGCTCGCCGAGAGCATTCTCCACTGCGGTGAGACGGCGGGCGTCATCGTATTCAAAACTGATGTCGGAGCCATCCGGGTAAGCGATATTGGTGACCTGCCCTACGTCATCGTAGGTGTAAGTGGTGGTCTGATCGCCGGAAGCCGCCTTGGCCGTAGCAGTTTTCAGCCAGCCACGGGGGGTATAGGTGTAATGGGTCTGCAGGCCGTTAACATCCTGTACTTTAAGGCGACGACCGGCGGCGTCATACTCAAGCACCGACTCCACATGCCCCAGGGCATTGGTGATGCTGGTGAGACGGTTGTTGGCGTCATAGCCGTAGGTGGTGATGTCGGAAACATCGGTGCGGGGGCCGTTGGCGGTCTCCATCTTGCCCGCTGCGGTGTAGGTATAGGACCAGTTCTGTTGTGTGACGGCCGCGCTGGTGCCGTGGGCCACCAGCAGACTCAGCGCCCCCGCGAGGACGGATTTAATAAAGCGCATAACAATTCCTTTCTACTTATTGTTGTTCAGCAAGCAAAATCTCTAACCGGTTGATCCATTCAGCCACTCAAGGGCTGGGCACAGGTGTGACCTGCTTGCTCAATTGACGGCCGGCACTGTCATAGCTGTAGTCGGTTATCGATTCCATCGTGGTGATCTTGGTTGGCAGGTTCAGAGTGGGATGCCACTCTGTGGTGATTACTTTGGCCTCGGGGGTGCCGGCCGCCTCGGTACGGGTCAGCTCTCGCCCCAGACTATCGCGGGTATAGGTGGTGGTATTGCCCTCCCAATCGGTCTCACTGGCGATAAAGCCATTGGCGTCGTAGGTGTAGCCCTTGTTGGCGGCGGCACAGTTAGCCGAAGCTTCACCATCGATGGAGGTGATACGCTTAACGCCGTTTACATCCCCATAGTGGTAGGTGGTTTGCTTGCCCAGGGCATTGGTCAGACGGCGCGTGTTGGCATCCACATAGGCCACATCCACTGACTCGGCGCCATTGTTGTGTTCAGTGCGAATGGCCCGCCCCTGGTCGTCGTAGGCAAAACTGCTGTAGACTTCGCCGGTTTCATCAGTGACACCCGTGAGGGCATTGGGGAAGCGACTGTCCTCGTAACGGAAAACCCGCTGTGGCGAAGTGCTGCCGGGAAAGGTGATAGAAGCTAGCAGTCCATTGGTATTGTAGGCGAACTGGTACACGGAATTATCATTGCGGGTGATCTGGGTCAGATTGCCGCCCGTGTAAGTCAACGTAACGCTGTTGCCATTATCGTCAGCAATAGTTTCTTGCTGGATACCGCCGGTATCGTAGCTATAGGTGATACCCCGGCCCTGTTCATCCTCCACACGCAGAATACGGCCTGCGGTGTCATATTGCTCGGTACGAGCATCCACCTTCAGAGTCCAGCCGGTATGCTGTTGGTTGGTATCCAGGTCCCGGGTTACCTGCCAATCCCGATTGGCCTGCGCAACAAAAGTGCCGTTCTCGTCAACAAAGTGCAGATCACTGCCATTTGGGCGATAGGCGATCAGTCGCTCTGTCACGCCATCGGGCAATGTGTAATGGGCCAGGAAATAGCTGTGGTTGTGGCGCCAATGCTCTGTGGCGCTGCCGGTATATTCCAGAGCCGGGTCCCTGTCCAACGGTAGGGTGATCGGCTGTTCGCCGGCAGGCAATGGCTGTTCGGTATGTACCGTGGTTGCGCCGCTAACGCCGGCGCCAAGGCTGTAGCCAGCACCGGTCTTTTGGTGGTTGCCAAAGCTGTTGTAGCGCCAGGAGAAGGTTAGCGGGAAATCCCCCTCCGCCTCGAAAACGATTTCGTCTTGCCTTTTATGGCCATTAAAAAAGTTGATGGGATTGCCGGCCAGGTTGTCACAGCTCTGGGGCTCGGGTGGAGCCACACAGTCTCGTGCAACACCGTCCCAGGGCTTATCGGCTGAGCATTCTTTTTCACAGAAATTGGTATCAGCGTTGTAGGTCGTTGGGGATTGGCACTGAGGTGAAGCTTGAGGGATATAGCACAGCCCTGTTTCCGGATCTTCAATATACGGTGTCTGACAACCTGCGTCATCCCAATAGAAATATGCCCAATCCTCAATGTCGTGATTATAGGTGCGGTAATGAACGCTAGTTGATCTACAAGGGCCGTAGCCACCGGCAGCCTGATATTCATCACACGCAGCATATGCATCAGCTCGGCTTGCGTAGGTACCGATTGTCACGGCTGATGAGAGGGGGCTAACCAATAAAAGCGTTAGCAAAATCAAAGAGCATATCTGCAAGCTGAGCATGAAATTTATACCATTTATTTTTTTAAATGAGGTTGCGTAGAAGACTAATTACACCTCATTGGATTAAGATCCTCCTACGAGCCGCTACTTATTTTTGTGAAGGAGTTAACAAAATCTAGTAAAAAAGGAAAGCAGTCGGATGATAAAGTTACGATCGCTGTCTACAGCGATACTATGCCTCTTTTTATAAGGACATCGCAAGGAAAAAGAGCAAAATTTGGACCATATTATCAAGTTGCGACGATCAACCTCTAAAAAGTAGCTTCGGTTCCCTGCGATGCCTTTGCTGATATCGCATTGATCCGCTTTTGAATCGCATCCAATTTTAGCTGCTTGGCCTTGCGTGGAATATCCTCCGCCAAGATGCGCTCTCGCCGCTTGCGTAATTCACTCAGGCGCCGGCTGGCTTGGTTCAGTGGTCGGCTCCGGTTTCATTCTCCTGGACGCATTCCTGTCAGACTTCTGCGAGGTGCTTCGCAAGCCGCTCCCGCACATCAAAATAAGAGTTGGGCATAATCACGCTGGATAGCTTCAGGGCGCTCAGGATGCATTTCTGAGTGGCTTTAGGGTTTGTTACAGTTCGCAAATACTCACCCAGCTCCCAGTAGCCGTCCACTGCTATTGCGTTGTTAAGGGAGTGTATTGCTTTGTCGACAGGGCCGCTTTCATCGGTTGTTCGAGACATCAAGCCGCATCCAGCACCGTTTTCAAACGCAGCACCCGGTGA
>NZ_JBFLAB010000011.1:0-96907 GCF_040742695.1 Microbulbifer discodermiae
GCCAGTGCACCTGGAATCTGCTGAGAAGTAGATTCCAGGTGAAAAAACAAACAATCTCAGGGTTGTTTTGGTCAAATTCAGGCCCGCACCAGAAAATACTGATACTGCCGTAGCGATTGTTGAGTTATTCAGACGTTCCCTAGCGGAAACTTTGCTGCAATCGCAACCCGGATCAGTAGTGGAGAAAATTTAAAAATTATCCATCTGGCACAATTGACCGCCCGCTCAGCTAGTGTGACCAGGCTCTGGCGAAAGAGTAAAAAGGATACCGGTGGGGGGACAAATGCAACTTGCGGTAGACCTCATAGAAAATACCTACTGGTTTCCAGTCTGAACAATCGCGGCCTATTTATCAGAGAGACAGGCTGCTTTTTGCCGCAGATTCATCAACCCTGTGCAATTTGTATCAAGCATTGGGTGAGAAAACCCTCGAAACCGAACATCTTCCCCCGTACAAATGGCAGCTTATAGCGGCTTTTAAACCGGGCAGCAAAGCAGTTCTGGCTGGTAGAAAGCAAACCACAACACCTCCCATTCAATCCACCTGGCAACAACGATTAGCGTCTGGGTTCAACAACCACAAACCAAGCCGTTCACCTCTAATGGCAAAAGCAACTCTCTCTGGAGCGAGCAAAGCGGTGCTCAAACATCCTCCACAGGCTGCAACTGCAAGTCGAGGTAACACCGAACCACGCCCACATTTATTAACCCAGCAGCTTACTTAGTTGCCGGGTTAACGTGGCACAAGGATGTACCACTACCGGGCGGAGGCCAGCGCAAACCCTTCCGCGTAATTGCACAGGTTTTCAAGGGCGACAATTCAATCGAGGAGAGAGCATCTATTGGATTGACGGGTTAATTGCAACAGCCGTTACTTACGCAGAAATTCCAGCATCCACTTGGCCACCGTGTTTTCGTGAATATCGTTCTGCAAAGAGGCCTGCCCCTTCTGCACCAGCTCCTCACCAAAGACTTCGCGACGCAGTTCCATCAGGCTCCGGGAGTAGGGTTTGGTAAATTCAGGGTGGGCCTGAAAAGTAAGCATATGATCGTCGATCTGAACCATCGCCATGGGACAAAACTCACTGGACGCCAGCACCCGGGCGCCGGGCGGCAGCTCCTCCACCTGATCCTGATGGCTGACCAGCAGGCTGAACCTCTGCATGGGTTCGGACATCCACGCGGGGGTTTCCTGCATCTCGTAACTGTGCACACCGATACCCCAGCCTTTGTCGGATTTGCGCGTCCTGCCGCCCAGTGCATGGGCAATCAGCTGGTGACCGAAGCAGATGCCGATGGTGGGTTTGCGGGCCTCATGCAACTTACGCACGAACGCCATCAGTGGCGCTATCCACGCCTTGTCCTCGTAAACACCGGTTTTGCTGCCGGTGATCAAGTAGGCATCCACCTCATCGATTTGGTCCGGCAAGTGGCCGCGCTGCACTTCGTAGGTTACAAACTCCAGACCCGGGTCCTGGCTGTTCAGCAACTCGGCGAACATCTCCGGGTACTCGCCGAAGTCTCCCACCAGCTCTGCGCGCACATCGTCAGTCTTCAATACTCCAATTTTCATTCTTCCACCGCTGAAATTGACTGCTGAGTTGGCCGATTATGGCACATTCACACCACTGGCGGCCCTCACCAACGGACAAACTTCCATCCCAGCAGGGTATCGCGCCTTCCCCAACCTGGAACGGCTACCGGGTACTCTTATGTCGCCGAGTCATACTGTACTTCGACCCAACTGCCCGCCCCAGGCCCTGCAGTTACATCCGATAACCGCGAGCCACAGGCCCACTTCTCTGACAGACGTGATCGTCCACATGAGTTTGCCGCCGCCGTTCGGGGGCGGCCGCAAGCCATTGAAAAGTATACAAGTCCGGCTAATAAAGTGGATACGGAGACCTGTCTCTGAATAGGTTCTATCGGTGCTGGCTATGACTTCTCATTGCGGCCCGGATAACAGGAAAGAGCTACTCTCGGACTTCCAATTGGCGGCCACATTATGGCCGCGCCGGCGCCAGCAGGGGCGCTTTCCGCAGACAGGGTCCCCCGGATGGCTTGTTTTCGGCACACGGCCACATAAACCCGGTGACTGAGAAAAATTTGTGTGCTGGAAATTATATTCCTCTCTATGAGAATTGACTCGATTTGGGAGACGATAGCATTTTTATTTGAGAACAGCGTTCCAATAAGAACAAAAACCCGGCAAAACCGTCCGCAGATACTTTTAATACTTCAGCACTGCCGCAGGCAAATGTCGTCAATTGTCAAAACATCACCGGAAATTACCGAGTAATATTACAGCCGATTCGGAACATAAAAGGTATAGCTGGCACCATTGGCCTTAAGGCCAAGGCATCTCGGCGATATAAAAAGCCGCGAGCAAGGTTGACGAAATTCTGGCGGAGCTTGGTATCTGACTCCTTTCTTAATCCCGCTAATTACCCGTTCGACGTTCTCCGGTAACAGTCATTCACAGCCGCTTTCAAACGGATTCTCCTTGGTTGCATACAGCCACAAGGGTACTCCGCTCTCACACCTATAAGGGTGGGAGGGGCAGCGGCCGTCAATGTTCTCCCGCCGCGCCCCGGCATGGACCGGACAATCCAGGATAGTGTGATGTTACTCAAAACCAACTCATTTAGCGGCTTCTACACATTGGTTGCCAGTCTTGGCAAGGATCCCGATGCGCTGCTGCGACGTTGCGATATAGACCCTGGAAAGGCGGCAAATACGGCGCGGGAACTGCCACTGAACACAAGAATCCATCTTATCGAAACCGCCGCACAGGAGTTCGACTGCGCGGACTTCGGGCTGCGGTTGGCGGAACTGCAGGATACCCGTACCCTGGCAGAAATCGCCTCACTCATCCTGGCACAAGCCACTGTCAGAGAGGGCCTGGAAACCATCATAGGCTATCTGGGCCAATCCTTCCCGGGTATCCTGATGGAGGTGCAAACCAGCCACCGGGGCGGTCTTGCGCGTATGGTGCTAAAGCTGGGGCAGGGGGAGGTTTGTCAGCGCCAGTCCGTGGAGCTGGCACTGCGCACAATCCACAAGCTGCTACAGCTGATCGGTGCCGGAAGCTTCCCTCTGACAAAGGTCCAGATGCGCGCTCCAGTACCACTGCAGCACCGCCGCTACCAGTCAGTATTTGGCGCGCCGGTAGAATTCTCCGGCGATATCGATGCCCTGCTTTTCCGCTCCGAACTGTTGTCAAAGCCAATTCCACAGGACCACGCCGAACTGAATCGACTGGCGGCGGAATATCGAGACCGGGATGCGCTGCACCAACCTCTGGGCCTGATCCGCCGGGTGAAACAACTGATATACGAGTTGCTGCCCAGCCACCAGTGCACACTCGCCGCAGTGGCGCGGCACCTGGGGCTACACAAACGCACCCTGCAGCGGAAGCTTGCTAAAGAGTCGCTGGTATTCGAAGAGATCATCGATCGCACACGCAGAAAACAGGCGGAGATATACCTGGCGCAGCCGGGGGCATCGATGACTCACATCGCTTCCATGCTGGGTTACCGCGAGCAGAGTTCGCTCAATCGCTCCTGCCGCCGCTGGTTCAACTGCACCCCCATGGAGCGTCGCCGCCAATTGCTGACGGAGGCAGAACCTGCCGGGGCCTGAACTGCAGGCCCCATCGGGACACCCCTGGCATCGCGAGACCCGGCCTCACCACTCTATGCCCCGGCGTGCCGCCACACCCGCCGCAAAGGCGTGCTTGTGGGAGCGCATTTCACTGACGGTATCGGCTATATCGAGCAGGTACTGTCTGGCTCCGCGACCGGTGATCACCACCGTTTGCGCCTGTGGACGACTGCCGATGGCCGCCAGCACGCGGGACCTGTCCAGCCAGCGGTAGTTGAGCGCATAGGTCAGCTCATCGAGCACCACCAGATACACGTCAGGATCGGCCAGGGCTTTGCTGGCCTTGTCCCACAGCGCCTGCGCCGCCGCCCGGTCGACTTCATCATCCTGGGTTTCCCAGGTAAAGCCAGTGCCCATCTGGTGCCATTCCAGCGGGTACTGTTCCGCCGGCAAACCGGCCAGCAGGTTTTTTTCTCCGCACTCCCAGGTGCCCTTGATGAACTGGGCCACGAAAACCCTGTAACCGTAGCCCAGGGCGCGGGTGACCGTACCAATGGCGGCGGTGGTTTTACCCTTGCCTTCGCCAGTGTGGACGACCACCACCCCGCGCTGCTCCAGTGCCTGGGCAATACCCGTGTCGACGATTTTCTTGCGCCTCTGCATACGCTGTTTATGGCGCTGGCGCTGGCTTTCGTCGCTACTGTTATCGCTCATATTCCTTCACCCCGGGTCGCGCTACCGCCGGTTCGGGACAGCAGGCTGCTAAAGACGCAGCTGCACCCCTCCATAGACTGCGGCCCTGGCAGTGTTGAAACCGGCCACTTCCCGATAGTCTTCATTCAGCAGGTTTTCCCCGCGCAGGCTCAACGCCACACGGGACGACAGCTGGTAGGATAGCTTGAGGTCCAGCTTGTTGTAGGAATCCAGCCCTACGATGCCGAAAGCCTCCGGATCGAGGTTCTTACGGTCCCCCACATACTGCCAGTTGACACCCATGACCACAGCATCCCCCAACCAGCGATAGCTGCCCCCCAGATTGGCGACCTGTTGTGCAACACCCAGGCGCTGGTTACCTCCGGCATCCTCACTGTCCAGCAGTGTACCGTTAAAATACCAGTCCAGTTGCTCCCCCAAGGCCCCACCCAGGGACAGTTCAATGCCACGGGATCTGCTCTCGCCTGGGTCCTGGCGGTAGGCACCGAAGCCCGAGCTGCCGAGCCTGAAGTCAAACACGATGGCATCGCTGATCTGTTGGTCGAAGAACACCAACTCCGCTTCCAGTGCGCTACCCAGACGATACTCGGCACCCACTTCATAGCCCCGGCTGGTTTCCGGTCCCACCGGCGCCACACCACCACCCAGGTTGTAGGACACCTCGAAAGGGCTGGGGGCCCGGTAACCAGTGCCGTAGCTGGCACGCAGCTTCAACTGTTGATTCGGCCCCAACAACAGTGGATAGGCCAAACTGGAACGCCAGCTTACATGATCATCGGTCTCGAGATTTTCGTGGCGAACCCCCAGGGTATAAAACAACTTACCGGCCATGTCGCCACGCCACTCGCTGAACAGCCCCAGGCTATCGATCTCTTGACCACTGGAGGCACCACTGAAGACGTTGGAGACGTCAGCGAACTCCTGCTGTTCGTATTCCGCTCCCCATACCAGTTCACCGCCTGCGGCCGCAGTGTTGCCCACATAGTTCAGTTCGCGGATGGTGCCTTCGACGGCGAAAGTGCTGATCCCATCATCCAGGTTGTCGCGCTCGATGCGCTGCTCCGCCAGATCCAGCTGGTGCTTGCCCGCACCGCTATAGCCCAGCCCCAGGCGGTAACTCTGTTGGGTGAACTGGTCCACGCAATCGTTGCTGGGCGAGAAAAAACAACCGTCAAAATCGGTTTCATTGTCGTTGTGACGCAGCTGCAAGCTCAAGTCCAGGGTATCGCTAAAGCGGTAACCCAGCTTGGCGTCAGCTGTGCGATTGCGGTAGCCGTCGCGCTCGCCGGATAAATCGATGGCACGGCTGTTAAACCCCTCTGTGTCCAGGGTGGAGACATTGAGCGCATAATCGAATGCCCCCCTCCGGCCCCCGACACCGGCGGAACCGGTAGTAGTGCCATAGCGCCCCGCCTCCAACGCCAGGCGCCCCTCCAGGTCAGATTGCGCTTTTCGCGTCACTATATTGATGACACCGCCGGCACCGGCGCCGTACATCATTCCCTGTGGGCCCCGCAAAACCTCGATACGCTCCACATCCGCCGCGAGTAGATGTTGTAGTTGAGTGGAAACCTGCGGGCTGGTGGGGTCGACGATATTAACGCCATCCAGCAACACCAAAGTGCGGTAATTGCTCTCTCCGCGAATAAACAGGGAGCTGACTTTGCCAGCGCCGCCGCTGTTGCTGATGGACACGCCCGGTAGAGTGCGCAACACGTCCATCAGGCTGGTGTAGCCAAGGCGTTGGATTTCGGGCCGGGTCAGCACAGAAACGGAAACGCCGAGCTGTTCGCGCGGGATCTCCACACGGCTCGCGGTTACCGAAACCAGTTCGAGGTCGTCCGCACCGTCGGCGGACACAGATTGGCTGGCGGCGATAACAGCCGCAGCGACAAGTGTTTTTTTCACAGGGGTTCCCCAATTTCGAAGTCAAAAACGAATTGAGGGAGGGTGAGTACAATCAGTGCATACAGCGGTGGCGGCGGACTGGGCCGGCACCTCACACGGACCAGACAAAGCCCTCCGCTTTATCCTACGCTTCGCTCGGGGCTGGTATCGGGCTGATCGCTCGCGCGAATCACCGTTGCGGGGGCAGCGCCGGATTTATGTAAATTGATACCGGACTTCCCATTTAACCCAACCAAGCACCACCCCATCTGGCAGTGCTGCTGGGCACCCAAAGCGGCGGCAAGGTTAGCGGGCCAGAGGGGCCGGGTCAACGCAAGCGCAGCAAAGCGCGCCGGTTTCACAGATCCGTCGGGGCCAACCGGCGATAGCTACCGACTACAGCAGCAGGTCGAGAGGCATAAACTCAGTCACGCCATTGCGGCGCCGCAAGCTGCTGCTCACGCCGTAAACCTCACTGACCAGGTCCGGGGTCAACACTTCCTCAGGGGTGCCCTGGGCGCGCAGCTGTCCCTGTTCCAACAGCAGGATACGGTCACAGTAGCGGGCCGCCAGCTGAAGGTCGTGGAGCGCCAGCACCACCGTTTTCCCCCCGGCAGCCAGCGTTCGAAACGTCTGCATCAGCTGCAACTGGTGGCGGATATCCAGGGCCGCAGTGGGCTCATCCGCGATCAAAAGTGGCGCCTCGCCCACCAGCAGGCGGGCCAGCTGAACCCGCCGCAGCTCGCCGCCGGACAGATGGGTCACCGGGCGCCCGGCCAGTGCGCCGGCATCCACCTGCTGTAAAGCCCAGTGGATGCGCTGCTGCCGGTTTGCAATCCGCCCCCAGGGCAGCAGCCCCACCCCCACCAGGTCCGCAGCGACAAAACTCCAGGCCGGAGACTCGGCCTGGGGCAAATAGGCACTGATACGCGCGCGCTGTAGCGCTGAAAGCTGGTCCGCATCGCGCCCACCCAGCTCCACTCTTCCGGAAGAAGGTGTCAACACTCCCGCCAGGGTCGCCAGCAAACTGCTCTTGCCGGCACCGTTGGGGCCCGCCACGGCGGTCAGCTGGAAGGGTTCGAAAGCGCAGTCGATACCGGTGAGTACAGTCCGGCGGTGACGCCGCAAACACAGCTGATGGCAGCTGGCCTCCAGACTATCTGTGCTCACAGGAACCGCTCCCGCCGTGTACCGGCGATCAGCCAGAAGAAAAACGGCGCGCCGATAAAGGCGGTGACCGCGCCGATGCGCAATTCCTGGGTACCGATAAAATTCAACACGAAAATGTCCGCCAACAGAAGTAACAGGGCACCGGCGAGGGCACTGGCCCACAACAACCGGCCCGGATCCTGACGCACCAACGGTCGCATTAGATGCGGCACCACCAGGCCGATAAATCCGATAGTACCCGCCACCGCCACCGCCGCCCCCACCGCTGCGGCAATTCCCAAGAGTATCGCCAGGGGATAGCGGCGACCGCCAAAGCCCAGGGAGGCGGCACTGGCCTCACCCAGGGAAAGCGCACGCAGATAGTTGCGCGCTGCAAACAATAACAGGCCCCCAAACAGCATAAATGGCAGTGCCAACAGCAACTGGTCCCAGCCCCGGTTGGCCAGCGATCCCAACAGCCAGAAGACGATCTCCTGCATCGCGAACATACTCGGCGCGTAATTGAGGGCCAGGGCTATAGAGGCGGACAGAAACGCATTGATGGCCACCCCCGCCAACACCAGCCGCCCGGCACTGGCGCCCCGCCCCGCAAGCAGCCAGACCCCGGCCACCGAGGCAAAGGCGCCACCGATGGCCAGCAGCGGCAACAACCAGCCCGACTGCCAGGCGAGGCCATAGTAGAGCAGGATTATCGCCGCCAGCGCCGCACCACTGCTTACCCCCAGCAGCGCAGGCTCCGCCAGAGGATTGCGCAACATACCCTGCATGGCCGCCCCCCCCATACCGAGAGCCGCGCCCACGGCCAGTGCCAGCAGTGCCCGCGGCAGGCGCAACTGCCACAGAATGACAGCGTCACCCTCTTCACTGCGCCAGCCGAGCTGCAGAGCCTGCAACAGATCGATATCCACCGGACCGCTGAGCAAGGCCAGCACCAGTGCGGACGGCAGCAGTAAAATCAGCAACAACAGAGGGGCTTTTGGGTTACTCGCCAAGGGTTTTTCTCTTTTCCTCGAGTTGACTAAGTACCTCCACTGCCACCAGCGCCGGACAATAGCCCAGTTCTGCGGGTAGGGTATAAATCCGGCCGCTATCGATATAGCGTCTCAGTACCGGGTGGCGGCTAGCCAGGTGCGCCAGCGCAAAAGCGCTGTCACCACCGTAGAACACCAGCAGCTCGGGCTGTGCCGCTATGACCTGCTCCAGACTGACGCGACCCAGTTGGTGAATGCCCTGCTCTGCGGCGAGGTTGGCAAACCCGGCTTGTTGCAGCAACTGGTGCTCCAGCATGCCGTCGCCGTAAGTGATGTTGTTGGCGGACAGAATCAGCGCTCCCGGCCGGTTCCGGCTGCTTGTATCGACTGCCGTCCGGTCCAGCAGCTGGCGCAGTCGCCGCCGCTGGGCCAGCAACCGGGGCAGTGGCCCCAGCACCTGCTGCAACTGGTGCAACTGCTGCTCCAACTGCTCCAGGTTGTGGGCGTCGGGGATGCGCACCACCTGTACTCCCAACTCCTGCAACCGCGCTGCCGCGCGGCCGCCGCCGTACTGGCCAACCAGCACTAGGTCCGGTCGCAGGTGCAGCAGTTCCTCCGCCTGGCCGCGGTTCAGATATACATGCTCGGGCAGTGGTGCGCGCCGGTATTGATCGTTGGCGGACAGCCAGGTCACTGAGGCGATTTTCTCCGGCGCCACCCAGTTCAGCAGCAATTGATCGAGACACAGATTGAGCGAGGCAATGCGTTCATAGGCACTGGCTGGCAGTACCAGGCAGCTCAACAAAAGGCCACAACACCACTTCACGCGTCAATCGCCGCCAGTGCTTCCGCGAGGCTTCTGACGGGCACTATCTCCATCCCGTCGATATCATTTTTCAACCGGTTGGCGGCGGGCACTATGGCTTTGCGGAAACCGTGCTTGGCCGCTTCGCGCAAACGCTCCTGACCGGAGGGCACAGGGCGGATTTCACCCGCCAGCCCAACCTCCCCGAAGACCATCAGATCCCGCGGCAGCGGCCGGTCACGAAAACTGGATACAACTGCCAGTTGTAGCGTCAGGTCGGCGCTGGTTTCCATCACCCGCACGCCTCCCACCACATTGATAAAGACATCCTGGTCACCAACCAGCAGGCCGCCGTGGCGGTGCAATACCGCCAACAGCATATTGAGCCGGTTCTGGTCCAGGCCGACGGCCACCCGGCGGGGGTTGCCGAGACTGCTGTCGTCCACCAGCGCCTGCAACTCCACCAACAGGGGCCGGGTTCCCTCCCATACGGAGGTCACCACGGAGCCGGCTGCCACCTCCTCCGCCCGCTGCAGGAATATTGCCGAGGGGTTGGAAACCTCCTTCAAACCCTGTTCGGTCATGGCGAAGACACCCAGCTCATTGACAGCGCCGAAGCGGTTCTTGTGCGCGCGCAGGGTACGAAAACGGGAATCGTGGGTACTTTCCAGCAGAATGGAGCAGTCGATAATGTGTTCCAGTACCTTGGGGCCCGCCAGGCTGCCATCTTTGGTGACATGACCCACCACAATCATGGCGGTACCGGTCTGTTTGGCGAAGCGGGTCAGGTAGGCGGCACTTTCCCGCACCTGGGCTACAGATCCGGGCGCCGACTGCACTTCGCTCATGTGCATGACCTGGATCGAGTCCACCACCACTACCCGCGGCTTAACGGTGCCGGCAATGTGGCAGATGCGCTCCACGTCCGTCTCCGACAGCACCTGCAGTTGATCCATCGGCAGTCCCAGCCGTTTCGCACGCATCGCAACCTGTTGCAGGGACTCCTCGCCAGTGACATACAGGGCCGGCATCTGTTGCGACAGATGGCACAAGGTCTGCAATAAAATGGTGGATTTGCCGGCGCCCGGGTTACCGCCAATCAGGACCACCGAACCCGGCACCAATCCACCGCCCAGCACCCGGTCCAGCTCTCCGGTATTGGTGGGAATGCGCGGCAGCTCGCTCAGATCGATTTCGGCAAGCTTCTGCACCTCGCCCGCGCCGGCCGCCCCGGCGTACCCACTCTGGCCATCGATAGCACTGCGCCCGCGGCCCAGGCGCACCTCACTGAGACTATTCCAGGCCCCACAGGCACCACACTGGCCGGACCACTTGGTGTGGTCCGCTCCGCATTCGTTGCAAACGTAGGCGGTTTTGCTTTTTTTTGCCAAGGCCCCTCTCCCGGTCGATCGCGGTCGCCACCGCACAGGGGGCACAGTGTAACCGCCCGGGGTTGACCGGGAAAACAGCCGCACCAACAGTGGGCAGGTTTGACCGCTAAAGCCGCAAATCCGGACTGGGAAAAGCCATGGAAGGCTTGTTCAGCTATCGATTAGCAGACTGTTGAAATTCGAAGAATTTCGACGCCTGCTACCGGAATAGGGATGTTCCGGCAAAATCGGCGACGCCTAAGTCGTTGATTTTGGGAGAAAAGTGAAAATCACATTTTTCGCTTTTCGGGTTTTGAAAAAGGCAGGATGCCTTTTTCAACAACCTGCTAGAGCCTGTTCAAGGCCAGCCAAAGGGAGGCGACCGGCAACAGAATACACCGCTCGCCGGCATCCGCTGGAGCACACAGGGCGCACCTAATGTTCCTGTGGAGGAATTATTTCTCCATCCCCAAAGCTGCCGCGAGGCCCTGTCCATAAGCCTCATCGGCCTGATACGCATGATCGAGATGCCGTTGCTTGATAAAGTCCGGCACGCCTTCCATTGAACGAGCAGTATTCTCCAACAAGCGCTGCCGCTCTTCCTCACTCATCAGGCGAAACAGATCCCCTGCCTGGGAAAAGTAATCGCTGTCTATGCGGTGATCGTAATGGTCGGCGTCATTGGAAATACGCAATGGCGGCTCGGTATAACCCGGCTGCTCCGCCCACTCTTTGTGGGAGTTTGGCTCGTAACCGATGGTAGAACCGTGGTTGCCATCGACGCGCATGGCACCGTCACGGTGATAGCTGTGAACGGGACAGCGAGGTGCATTCACCGGAATCTGGTGATGGTTTACCCCCAACCGATAGCGCTGTGCATCGCCGTAGGAGAAAAGGCGGCCCTGCAACATCTTGTCCGGGGAAAAGCCGATACCTGGGACTACGGCAGCGGGATTAAAGGCGGCCTGCTCGACTTCGGCAAAAAAGTTTTCGGGATTGCGATTTAACTCAAACTCCCCCACCTCAATCAGCGGATAGTCTTTTTGCGACCAGACTTTAGTCAAATCAAACGGGTTGAACTGGACTGTATCGGCTTCCAATTCCGGCATGATTTGTACATACAGGGTCCATTTCGGAAAATCCTTGTTCTCGATAGCGTCATACAGGTCGCGCTGGTGACTCTCGCGATCGCGGCCAATTAATTCGCCAGCTTCCCCATCGGTCAGATTTTTAATTCCCTGCTGGGTCTTAAAGTGAAATTTGACCCAAAAACGCTCGTTATCCGCGTTGATAAAACTGAAGGTATGACTGCCAAAGCCGTGCATATGGCGGTAGCTGGCCGGTATTCCGCGGTCGCTCATCACGATGGTTACCTGATGAAACGCCTCCGGCAACGAGGTCCAGAAATCCCAGTTATTGGTGGCACTGCGCATATTAGTGCGGGGGTCCCGTTTTACCGCGTGATTCAGGTCCGGAAACTTGAGCGGGTCGCGCAGGAAGAATACCGGCGTGTTGTTGCCAACCAGGTCCCAATTGCCCTCCTCGGTGTAGAACTTGAGAGCGAAACCGCGAATATCCCGTTCCGCGTCCGCTGCGCCGCGCTCGCCCGCCACGGTGGTAAAACGTGCGAACAACTCCGTCTGTTTACCGATTTCGGAGAAGATCTTTGCCCGCGTATATTTGCTGATGTCATGTGTCACGGTAAAGGTACCGTAGGCACCGGACCCCTTTGCATGCATACGCCGCTCTGGGATCACTTCGCGGTCGAAGTGAGCCAGTTTTTCCAGAAACCAGACATCTTGTAGCAGCTGGGGACCGCGGGGGCCGGCGGTCATCACATTCTGATTGTGGGCTACGGGGCAGCCGGCAGCTGTGGTTAGTTTCTTGCTCAAGGTTGTTCTCCTACTCCAGGTGCAAAAAGAGATGCCCAAAAAGCATAGTGGGGCCAGTACACTCTCCGGGGACCAGGGCGCCAACTCGACGCTCACCGGATAGCTGCAGGTTATCTCTGGCCAATGAACGCATAAAGACAATTGTTATTATGCACTCAATAGAATTTACCTATAGGATGAGTTTGCCCCTGCCGGCAAACTGGCCCGCAATGGGGCGGAAAGTTGCCGGGATAATGCGTAGCTTTTTGAGGACGTCAATCCAATCGATGACGGATCATGAACTGGACTCACGGGCTGATAAGACAACCGAGATGAGGGCGTGTTCCCACCGGACCCGGGCCAATCAGGGAGCGATTGTCTCAGTCAACAGGTGCTTGACATTGTAGGGAAACACCACCTGCTGATCGGGTTGGTCGATTCTGTGCTCCCGGCCGGGCCAGTCAATACGGCTCAGAATATGGCGGATGACATTGAGGCGCGCACGCTTCTTATTGTTGGCCCGCACCAGGTACCAGGGCGTGATTTCATTGTGGGTTGCGGCAAACATCTCGTTGCGGGCCACACTGTAGGCCCGCCAGTGTTCTACCGCCACTTCGTCAACCGGGCTCACCTTCCACTGTTTCAGTGGGTCCTGACGCCGCGCCTGCAGGCGCTCTTCTTGCTCCCGGCGATCAATATCCAGATAGTATTTGAGAATCTGTATGCCGGCATCCACCAGCATATGCTCGAAGGGCACCACGGACATAACAAAATCCTGGTACTGGTGCTGGGTGCAAAAGCCCATTACCCGCTCCACTCCTGCGCGGTTGTACCAGCTGCGGTTGAACAGCACCATCTCCTGCTTTGCCGGCAGGTGCGAAACGTAGCGCTGAAAGTACCAGCTGTTTTGATCCCGGTCCGAAGGTTTTCCCAGTGCCACCACCCGCGTTTCCCGCGGACTCAAGTGCTCGACAATGCGCTTGATACAGCCGTCCTTGCCAGCGGCGTCGCGCCCTTCAAATATAATCAGTATCTGCAACTGCTCGGCTATCAGGTGTCGCTGCAGCTTGACCAACTCAATCTGTAAGTGGCGAAGGTTTTTTTTGTAGTCGCGAATATCGTCCATCCCATCGCTTTCCTTACCCATGGGCTGTCTCTCGGATTCCTTTAACAGGTTGTCGAAAAGCCATCTCTGGCTTTCCTCAACGCGAGTTTGCAGTGCATGTCCGCGAGCCCTCTACAACAAATCAAGCAGTTACTTGCTTGATTTGCGAGCCCTAAATCCCTGCTGGGGACGACAGACTGCGGAGAGCCCCCTCACCCAATATCACTCCACCAGCAGCCGGCCGCGGTACATCTGCATCTGACAGTGAAACGGGTATTCGCCCGCCTCCAGCGCCGGCAGCTGGAGGCGGGTGCTGGTATCAGATGCCAGCTGGGCGCTGATTTCAAGGTCGGGGAAAAGGACATGCTCGGCACAGGGGTTGGGGTCCTCACGCCGAAAAATCAATTCAGTGGGCTGGCCCGCCGGCAACAGGATTTGGTCTGGCTGGTAGACGCCATCTTTGACCAGTATTTCCAGCTTCGACGCTGAGGGTAGCACCACGGCAGCGGCTTTTGTCGGCCCCAGCCAGAACCACCAGACGGTGGCACCAATCAACAGCAAACCGGTGAGGTTGACCAATAAATGCATCATACCCGAGCCTCCGTCGGTCGAAAGAACCGCAGACGGCCGGCATTACTCACTACCGTGACCGATGAAAAAGCCATGGCGGCACCGGCGACCACCGGACTCAACAAAGCGCCGGTCAAGGGGTAGAGCACTCCCGCCGCTATGGGTATTCCCAAAGTGTTGTAAATAAAGGCACCGAACAGATTCTGGCGAATATTGCGCAGGGTGGCCTGGGACAGTTCAATCGCGTCGGCGACCCCATGCAGGGAAGAGCGCATCAGGGTCACGTCGGCCGTTTCAATGGCCACATCGGTCCCGGCGCCGATGGCAAAACCGACATCCGCGCGCGCCAGTGCCGGTGCATCGTTGATGCCATCACCTGCCACCCCCACCAGCTCGCCACCCCGCTGTAACTCGGCGACGATACGCTGTTTGTCCTCCGGCTGCAGATCCGCATACACCCTCTCGATTCCCACCTGCCGCGCCACCGCCTCCGCCGTAGCCTGGTTGTCGCCGGTAAGCATCTCTACCCGCAAACCCAGAGACTGCAGCCGCGCCACCGCCGCCCCGGCATCGGCCCGCAGCGGGTCGGCAACCGCAATAATGCCGGCGGCCCTGCCATCGATGGCCGCAAAGATGGCCGTGCGCCCCAGATCCGCCAGTGCGTGTGCGCGTTCCTGCCAGTGGCTGATGTCGACACTTTCCCGCTGCATCAATTTCCGGTTGCCGAACGCCACTCGTTTGCCTTCGACAGTGCCCGTCACACCCTGGCCGGTAACGGCATTGAAATCCGTCGCCGCGTTCAGCGTCAGGTGCCTGTCCTTTGCCGCCGACACCAGCGCCGCCGCCAACGGGTGTTCCGAACCCAGCTCCAGGCTGCCGAGGACGGTGAGCAGTTCCGCTTCGCACCTGTCACCGCCGGTGACAATATCGGTCACCCGCGCCGCGCCCTCGGTCAAAGTGCCGGTTTTATCCACCACCAGTGTGTCCAGTTTGCTGGCCTGTTGCAGCGCCTTGCCATTGCGAATCAGCACACCGTATTCGGCCCCCTTGCCCACGCCCACCATCACCGACATGGGGGTGGCCAGACCCAGGGCACAGGGACAGGCGATAATCAATACCGAGGTGAGCACCACCAGCATATGGGCAGCCTGCGGCGGCGGTCCCCAGTTAAACCAGACCAGCGCTGCCAACAGAGCGACAATGATGACTACCGGGACAAAAATACCGGAGATCTTGTCCGCCAGTCGGGCGATTGGGACCCGCGAACTCTGGGCGTTTTGCACCATCTTGACGATATGGGCCAGGCGTGTGTCGGCGCCGACTTTTTCCGCCCGAAACAGCAGGCTGCCATTTTGGTTCTGCGTGCCGGAAACCAGAAAATCCCCCGCTGCCTTGCGCACCGGTACCGGTTCACCCGTGAGCATGGATTCGTCCACCAAACTGGCTCCCTCCTCGACGGTACCATCCACGGGAATTTTTTCACCGGGACGCACCCGGATGCGATCCCCTACCTGCACCAGCTCCAGCGGCACATCCTCCTCGGACCCGGCGCGCAGCACCCGCGCGGTGGTATCCCGCAGTTCCAGCAGTTTCTCCACCGCCGAGCCGGTGCGACTGCGGGCGCGGAGTTCCAGTGCCTGGCCCAGGTTAATCAGGCCGATAATCATGGCGCTGGCTTCGAAATAAACGTGCCGCGCGGCTTCGGGAAGTGCCTGGGGCATGAGTACCACGGCCATGGAAAACAGCCAGGCGGCACCGGTGCCCAGTGCCACCAGGGTATCCATGGTGGCACTGTGATGCAGAAAAGCCCGCCAGGCACCGGTAAAGAAATGTCCGCCACAGAAAACCAGTACCGCCAATGTCAGCAGCCCCACCAGGCCCCACAACAACTGTTGCCCCAGAGTGGTCACCGTCATGTCACCGCCCAACAGCCCCCAGGCCATCAGCGGCACTCCCAGGCCCAGTGCCGCGGCACAGCGCCACAACAGGGAGTGGTATAGGCGCCGCTCTTCTTCGCGCTGCCTCTCCCGCGACTCGCGCGCGTCCGGGTGCACCGGCTCGGCATCGTAGCCCGCCGCCCTGACAGCGGCGATGCACTGGGATTCACTGACCTGCCCCGCCACACTCAGGGAGCGATCGGCGAGGTTGACCCTGACTTCTCCTATGCCGGGGACTGACTTCAAAGCCGCCTCTACCTTGCTGACACAGCTGGCACAGCGGATGCCGCGCAGTCGAAAGTTAAGTGCTTGACCGGTCATAACCACTCCGCCACTGGTACTTCGATAGTCAAGCTTAAATCCCGGCCCAAAATCCGCGCAAGAAAAAGGTCGCGGATCCACCCCACCGTGCTGTCGAACGAATGGTTTGGCACCAAAAGACACCGCGCAAGGCCGGTGTGCGGATGTTAGAATGCCCCTATGCGACACCCCCTGCTTCCCGAACGTCCCCTGAGTATTTCACCGGCTCTGGCCGCCACCCTCGGCCTGGAGGAAGCGGTGTTGCTGACGGCTCTGGGTGATCTGCTGCCCTTCCTGCCGGCGGAGTCCCACCCGGGGCGGGACTGGTACAGTGCGGATGCCCGGCAGCTGCAGCTACAACTGCCCTTCTGGCAGCCGGTGGACATCCAGAGGATCGCCACCAGCCTGCGCAACCAGGGCGCCCTGCTGCTGGGCGCCGCGCCCTACGGCGAAAGCGGTCTGCTTAAATTCGCACTGCCGGGCGACTATGCCCCCGGTGACTCAAGGGCGCGACAGATACCACCAGTTGCCGCACCCAGCTCCCGCAGCGCCAACACCATTGCCCCCAATTGGCAGCCGGATCAGGAGACGCTTGCGCGCATTGCGCAACTGGGGGTGCCGGAACACTTTGTGCGCGAACAGCTGCCGGAGTTTGTCACCTACTGGCGTGAACGGGGCCAGCCGCGCCACTCCTTCGGCGCCCTGTTTCTCAAGCAGGTGAAAACCAAGTGGGAGGCATTCCGGGCCACCGCGCAGCGGAAGCAGCCGCTGCCGGCGGACTGGCGCCCGGTCGACGAGACATTGCGCAAGCTGGCGGACGAGGGGGTACCCAGCACTTTTGTGCAGCGGGCGCTGCAGCGTTTTCGCGACTACCACAGCTCCAGTGGCAAGCAATCCATTTCCTGGGACCTGGAATTCAACGACTGGGTGATGGAGGACTGGGAGAAGCAGGACACCCCCTTTATCGAAAAGCGCAGGCCCGCCGCCATGACCCGCGACTGGCAGCCCAGTGAGCACACCTGGGAGCAGCTGCGGCGCCTGGCCATCAACCCCAGTTTTGCCGCCGAGCTGCTGCCAGAGTTTATCTACAAATGGCTGGAGCGCGGCGGCCACAGTGCGCGCTGGGGTGAACTGTTCATCGAGTATGCGCGCGAGGAGTGGGCCTATTTCTGCCAGGGGATCGAGAAGAATCCGGTGGCCAAGCCTATTCCGCGCAACTGGCAGCCGGGAGGCGACTGCTTGAGTCACCTGGTCAACCAGTGTGAAATAGAACGGGACTTCGCCCTGGCACTGGTGCCGGAATTCATTCTCTACTGGCGCGATCAAAACGCGGCGCGCAAGAGTTGGGACGCCGTGTTTGTGCGCCACGCGCGCCACCAATGGGCAGAGCGCAACAAACTGGCGATAGGACGGGCACATGGCACCCAGCAAAGTACCAACAACGAAAACCAGCGAACCCGCGACCGCTCCATCGGGGACATCCTCGCAGACACGAGCTGGGCCAACTGACCGGGAAAAGGTAGCCGCCGTCAACCAGGTATTCGGCCTGTTCAAACTGAACTACCACAACCAGTACAGCGCGGCATTTCCGGACACCCAGACACTGCACCATGCCCAGCGGCTGTGGCTCGAAGCCCTGGCCGCCTTCACCCCGGAAGAGATAATGGCCGGCGCCAAGCGCGCCATTCTGCAAAGCGAATACCTGCCCACAGTGCACAAGATGCTCAAGCTCTGCGCCGCCGGCGACAGGGGTCTGCCGGAGGCCCGCGCCGCCTACCGTGAGGCCTGCAATGCCCCCAGTCCCAAGGCCGCCTGCCACTGGAGCCACCCCGCCGTCTACTACGCCGGGCGCGAGGCCAACTGGTTTTTTCTCGCCAATAACCCGGAATCGGTTGCCTTCCCGGTATTTGCCGAGCACTATCAAAGGATATGCGCGCGGGTACTGGAGGGGCAGAAACTTGCACCGCCGGAGCGGCTGCAACTGGAGGACGGTCCCGGCGAGCCCCTGGGCAAAGAGGAAAACGCGCAAAGACTGGCGGCATTGCGCGCTGAGCTGGGTCTCTAACCGGGCCCCGATGTTTTTTCCCGGTGCACCGCCCCGGGACAATTCGCAGAGTTCAAGGGCGATGATCCAGGGCCTGTTCAGAACAATAGAATCGCCGTATAAATAACAGGCCCGGAGGGCCTCACAAGAATAAACTTTTTTCCAGCCAGCAGGTGACGTCATGACCAGACCCTCTTTTCTGCTAGCGGTACCCCTTCTGTCGCTGCCAAACCTGGCCAGCGCCGACTTTTACTCCCACCGTTACGCCGGTATCAGTTTTGGCGATACCGGACAAAGCGGCTTCTGCGAGGCCGCCGATCGCTTTGTGCAGCGCGTCGATGCCGGCCCCGAAATGGCTTCCAGTGACAAGTGCAGCGATACCGGTAGCAGTGTGAAGCTCTACGCCGGCTGGCGCTGGTCGCCGTATCTGGCCGTGGAGGCCAGTTTGCAGCGCCTGAACCGGACCGAACTGGGTTTCTATCTCAGCAACGACCTCGGAAAGTTTCTGCATATCATCGACAAGGTGGAAACGCATCTGGGCGCCGGCTATATAGTGGGGCACTGGCCACTGGCAGGGGATAGTTTCAGTCTGTTTGGAAAACTCGGCGGCGGCTTCTGGAGCGGGCAACTGCACGAAAAACAAACCGGCCAGGATCTAGTCACCTTCGTCGACCTGAATACGGGTGAGGTGTTCGAAGAACTGGACAACGTCAATCGCAGGGGAAGCAACGGCGACACAGGCTTTATGTATGGCTATGGGGCCGGTGTCAGTTATGTGCACGACAATGCCTGGGCACTGCGCCTGGAGTGGGAGACGCTGCAGAGCATGGGCAGCGATGAGCTGCGCGGCACCTTCGACGCCAACACACTGTCCCTTGGCTGGAGCACCCACTTCTGAGATATGAACCCGACTATGGCGGTGCTTGTAGCACCGCCAGCCGCAGGTGCCACCAATTCAGTCAGAGTGACCCGCAGGCAACTGCCGCATGACATCCTGCCAGGATACCAGTTTGAAATTCTGAGCCGCGCCGGGCATGCGGTTGCGACCATCCTGCACCACCAACAGGCCCTGGGGGTAATCGGCACCGAGCATGGCACTGGTGACATCCAACCCGTCTGTTTCCGAACTGCCGTCAATTCCCAACTGCAGATTGGCCGCGACGCGAAAACGGCCGACAAACTCGCTGCCATCGCGACTGAACAGCACATAGCTGTCGTTGCCCTGGCTGGATACCACCAGATAGCTGTGGGGCCCGTCCAGGTATAGCCCCATGCCTTCCACATCCGCCACCAGCTGCCCGCCATCCACCGGTGCCACCAGTTCCGGCCCGGCGCGGTGGGCCAGGAATGCGGCGATATCCAGCCGCCAGACCCCACCATCCTCCTCGCCGAAAAACAGGGTGCCGCGCTCGTCGTCGACCACACAGCCCTCTACCTGACTGGCGACCTGTAATTCGGCGACCTTGCGCAGCTGCCATTCCAGCCCATTGTCTTGCAGTTGGATTTCCAGCAGTTGCAGGCCTGCGTCCTTGTCGGACAACCAGGCATAGAAGTTGCCATCCCGGCGGTACATACAGAGACCGTAGGGGTCGCCCATGGAGACCGGGCGCAGCCCGAGATGTTCCACCAACCCGTCCGCAGTGATGCCAAACAGATTGATGCCAGCGGTGGTGCGGTTGGACGCGGCCGCCAGTGCAGCGAACCGCCCCTGCGCCACCGGACGCAGATCTACATTGTTGACCCGGCCCACCGGAAGCTGCTGCACCAGAGTGCCATCGAGCCGGTAGACGTTGAGCCCATGCTTCTTGTCCGTGCCCAGCACCAGGCTGGCGCTGGGGTCACGCCCATTGACCCAGATGGCGGGATCGTCGGCGGCATCGCCCCCGGAAGCCACCGGCTGAGTTTGCGCGCGCGGAAGCACCTGTGTAATTGCCGTTGCAGCCTCGAAGGTCTGTGCCCCGGTGGCAGCTTGCGGCCGTGCCACATCGTATTTCTGCAGCCGGTCGCCCTCCTCACCCAGCGCCAGCAAAAGATCCCGCTGCAAGGCGATGGAGATCGGCTCCATATCCGCCAGAGTGCGCTCAAATACCGGGGCGTCCGGGGGCAGGCCGAGACTGTAAGCCCGCACCCGCGCGCCATTGGCAACCCAGAGTTCATCCCTACCCCTATCCAGCCAAAGCCCGCCAAACTCCTCCCCCAGTGCACCGCCGGGGACGACAACCCTGCGGTTTTCATCCGCTTCGGCACTGGCGTGCAAAGCCCAGATACCCAGGGGAGGCTGTGCCACCAACAACTGCTCTCGCGGATCATCCACCACGCAACTGGTGACCTGGGGGCCAAAATACAGCAGGCGCACTTCACTGAACTGCCAAGCCTGCGGCGCTGTATGCACAATGAATTCACGGCCCAGACCGTCTTCGCCGATCGCGAATAAGTGCGAGCGCTGCGCCTGCTGGGAAAAACACAGAGCGGCGGGAGGTGCGGAGAGATCAACAGCTCCGAGAAAGTGCATTGCCGGTCCGGCTTCGCCAGAGGCAGCGCTGAGGCGGCGCAGCTGCAATTCACCGGCATCGCCGTCATAGGCAGCTATCAGCCAACTGCCGTCCGCCTGACGCTGGGTGGCGAACTGTTCCACTCTGCCGTTGCCGGACTCCAGAACCCGGCTGCCGCCGGCATCCACCAGCACCAACCCCCGAACCTCACTGCCCAGTAATACATAGGCAAGATCACCCAGTTGGACGGGTGACAATTGGCTGGCCTCCAGATGGGAAAAGCTCAACTGTTTTACAGGGCGCCAGGGCGCCGGCGAAAGGTCCTGGGACGCCTCCCGCTGACAACCGGTGACTGCCAGAGCGAGCAGCACCGCCAGCCCATATTGCCAACCGTTTTTTTTCATAGCGTTTGCGGACTCTCGCACCAGTTAAACCTCCATAAACTGCCCCGCCGCCGGCGCGGTGGACACTGGACTCGACATTGTTTCTCAATAGCCGCAGATAGCAAGCAGCGCTGAAAACTGCGCTACTGCACGAAGTTAAAAATTGCTGTAGGTCAGACCTAGCACATAGGAGGGGCCATACTCCTCGTACTGACCGTTGAAACCATTGCGATTGGCGTAGAAAGGTTCATCGGTCAGGTTGATACCGCTAAAGGACAACTGCACGCCGTTTTGAAAACTGTATTTTGCAGTCAGATCAAACTGCAAATGGTCGTCCTCGTACAGATCGAAAGCCGCGTCTTCCAAGTCCAGTTCCAGCAGGCGTGCGCCCCTGAAAGCGGCGGACAGGCGCATACTGAAAGCGTCGCGTTCATATCCGAGAATCAGGTTGGCAACCGTATCTGCCTGCTGCGGCAGGGAAATGGTTTCGCTGCGGCTGGTCCCGTCACCCAGGTCCAGCTGCGCCTCTGAGTCGGTAAAGGTGGCGTTGGCCTTGAGCAGCAGGCCATTGTCGAAGCCGCGGGTCCAGGCGAACTCAGCGCCGGTCAGAGTCGCTGTGTCCCCATTGATGGGTTGCAACACCTGCGCCTCCTCGATCGGCAGGCCGCCCAGGAACTGGGTGAGATCCACACGATCGGCCACATCCGCAATGGCGATGAAGTGATCGATGTTCTTGTAAAAAACACCCACGGAAAACATCCCCAGGGTATCGGCGTAATACTCAAAGGAAAAATCCAGATTCTGCGACTCGAATGGATCCAGGTTTGGATTGCCCGCTTCCACCTCCAGCTCTCCATCATCGTACTCGACGGCTGCGGGGGACGGGTTTAAATAACCAAAGGACGGGCGGGCCAGCGATTCGGTATAGGCGCCGCGCAGCAGTATATTGTCACTGAGTTCGTACTTCAGATTTACGCTGGGGAAGATGTGGTGATATTCCCGCTGATAGGCAGTCGCGGAAACATATACATCTTCCGCCACCTCGGTGGCACCCTCTACAGCGTCACCGGATTCCACGGTGCGCCAACCATTGGCGCGAAACTCGGTCGCCTCGTAACGCAGGCCATAGACCAGATTGCCGTTGCCAAAGTCGATGCTGTTCATGATATAGAGGGCGGAAACATCCTCTTCCACCTTATAGTCGCGGGTGGAATTCAGAGCCGTATCGGTGGCGTCAATGTCAAAGCTGTCGATATTGGCACTAATAAAACGATTCAGGGCACTGCGATTCACCGCCGGACCGAAGTCGGCCAGACTGTAATCCAGGTTGTCCGCAGCAAACTCCGCCAGTGTGTAGTCACCGCCAAAACCGTCGTAGACGGTTGCATTGACGTCATCACTCTTTTTGCGGCGACGTTCGCTGAGGCCAAACCGCAGCGACGAAGGGTTACCCGCCAGCTGCAGTTCGCGGCTGATATCCAGACGGAAGCTGGTTTCCTCGTCCTCGGTGAAATTGTTTTCAACCACCAGTTCGTCCAATTCGTAATTGGCCGCGGTGAACGCGGCTTCTCCGGCCGTCAGTTGTGGTCTCTCACCGGCACCGGCGTAGCCCAGCTGCAGCCCTTCCTGCACGAATGTGGTATCCCGACGGCCCGGTTCGTTTTCCTCTGACTGGGAATAGCCCAGCGAGTAATTCACGCCCCACTGGGCAAAGCTGTGCTCGCCACCGGCGACCACAGAGAGAATCTTCTGCTCCTCGGAGCGGTCTTTCAGCTCTTTTTCCAGTGCGGCATCCGACCAGACCGCAAAGCCGTCGGAGATGGTGTCCGGCTCGTCGTTCTCCTCGTCCAACTTAAACGAATTGCGCTGGCGCTGTTCCTCGTCGGAAAAATCGGAATAGAGGCTGCGCAGGGAAAATTCAGTGCTGTCGTTAGGGCGATAGTCAAAATTGGCCACCAGGCCGGTGCGCTCACGGGTCACTGTGTAGTCCCGCTGCTCCAGCTCAGTGGCACCAACGGCCTCGCTGCCATCCAGAGCCGTGAGTGGCTGCCACACGCCATCGGTCTCAATGTTCTCGGAACCGAAGTTACGCTGTTGCCAGCTGGCGGCCAGCGCCACGCCCAGCTCGCGCCCGTCCAGTTCGAATACCTCGGTAAAAGCGCCCGACAGCTTGGGGCTGGTCTCCTCCTGCAGGGCGCTGTAACCGTTCTCAACCGTCACTTTGACGCTGCGCCCATCCCGATCGAATGCGTTCAGACTCTTGATCTCGATGGCGCCACCGATGGAATCGGCACTCATGTCCGGGGTCAGCGTCTTGAACACTTCCAGGCTGGAGAGCAAATCCGACGGAATCACATCCAGCGCAACGGAGCGGCGGTCCCGCTCCGGGGCCGGGATGCCCATGCCGTTGATGCTGGCGGCATTCAGATTCGGGGCTATACCACGCACGCCGACAAAGCGGCCCTCGCCCTGGTCCCGCTCGATAAACACGCCCGGAATCCGCTGCAGCGCTTCGCTCACGTTGGCGTCCGGCAGGGAGCCGATGGCCTCTGAAGTCAACACCGAGACAACCTTGTCGGATGCGCGCTGCCGTTCGATAGCACTGCTGGCGTTGGCCGCCTGGGCCGTCACCTCAATGGTTTCCATCGCTCGGGGGCTATCGTCTGGCGTTTCCTGGGCACCCAGGTTGACACTGATTGCGAAGACCGCCAGGGTGGTGAGTGGCGCCCCTCCCTTCACACCGCAGACTGATTTATTGTTCACCTTACCCCCTTGCCATTTTGTGCTAGGCCATAAATTTGATGAGGCGCAGCCTAGTGGGCCATGATTAACGTTGCGTGACACTTTTTTTACGGTTGTCATACAAAGTTCACCAAAGGGCGGCAGAATTTTTGCTCCGGCTTAGCTGATTATTAACCCGGCGGTCCATACCGCCCGGCCGGCAAAAGGTGAAAACTAATGAGCAAGAATCCGCGAAATCCAGTTCGAAGGCACTTTATAAAGACATTGGGGCTTGCAGCCGGTGGCGGCGCGGCCCTGTTGACGGCCTGTAGCAGCGGACACCGCAGCGCAGAAAAAAACCTGGGTTTTGCGGAAATTCCCCATAGGCTGGACGCGAGGCACCACCTGCCGAAAGACTATACCGCCGACATACTGCTGCGCTGGGGTGACCCTATCGACGCGGGGGGCGATACTTTTAAACCCGCGGCGCTGACCCCCGCTGAACAGCAAAGGCGCTTCGGCTATAACAACGACTTTATCGCTTTTATGCCCCTGGACAGCGATGCTGGCCCCGCCGAGGGGCTGCGCCACAGCCGCAGCCACAACAGCCGCTCCGGCCTGCTGTGTGTCAATCACGAATACACTTTGCCCCACCTGATGTTTCCCGGTTACGCGGATAAACGCAGTGCCGGCCGCATAGTGAGCGCGGAGCATGTGGCGATCGAAATGGCCGCCTGCGGCCACTCCATCGTCGAGGTAAAAAAAACCGATGAAGGTTGGCGGCCGGTGTTGGAGAGTGCCTACAACCGCCGCATCACCGTCACCACGCCGATGGAAATAGTCGGCCCCGCCGCGGGCGACGCCAGACTGCGCACCAGTGCCGATCCCAGCGGGCGGCAACCGGTCGGAACCATCGCCAACTGCGCCGGCGGCAAAACACCCTGGGGCACCTTGTTAATTGCTGAAGAGGGTTTTGGCGGCGCCTTTCAGGGGAATCCGGACAAGGTCGCCGACCCGGCGGAAGCCCGCAACCACCGGGATTTTGGCGTAGGGCCGGACAACCGCAACTGGGGCGACCACCACCCCCGCTTCGATATTGAGCGGGAGCCCAATGAGCCCAATCGTTTCGGTTGGATGGTGGAAATAGATCCCTACGATCCCACAAGCACACCGCGCAAACTGACCGCCCTGGGGCGATTCGAGCACGAGGGTTTTACCCTGGTGGCCAAGCCGGGCCAGCTCATCGCCGCTTACGGGGGCGATGACGATGAGCACCAGTTTGTCTACCGCTTCCTGTCCAGCGGCCGCTATGAAATCCAGGCGGACAACCGGCAGCTGCTCAGCGAGGGTACCCTCTACGCCGGTCGTTTTGATCGGGATGGCAGTGGACGCTGGCTGCCGCTGGTATTCGGTCTCGGCCCCCTCACCGCCGACAACGGATTTCACAGCCAGGCCGATGTGCTTATCGATGCGCGCCGCGCCGCCGTACTGCTGGGTGCAACGCCCATGGACCGACCCGAAGATGTGCAGACCAACCCCGTCAATGACTGCACCTATGTCATGCTGACCAAAAACAAGCGGCGCGGCGACGATGGGTTAAATGCCAGCAACCCTCGGCCGCGCAATAGCGCCGGCCACGTCCTGGAAATAGTGCCGCCGGGCACACAGGGCAACCGCGATCACACCAGCGACACTTTCCGCTGGAATCTCTTTCTGCTGGGGGGCAACCCCCAGGCCGAAGACCCGGCCGAGCGGGGCGCCTACGGACAGCAGTCCGCCGGGGACATTTCACCCCACGGCTGGTTTGCCAACCCCGACAATGTCGCCTTCGACCAGCGTGGCAACATGTGGATCGCCACCGATGGCTGCGAGGATTTCGGTTTCCACGACGGCCTCTGGGCCATGGCCACCGAGGGCGAGGGGCGCGCCATACCCAAACACTTCTTCGGCTGCCCTCTGGGGGCGGAAGCCTGTGGCCCGGAATTCACCCCCGATGGCACCACTCTGTTCGTGGCGGTGCAACACCCCGCTGACAGCCGCGACTCCACATTCGATAAGCCGGCGCACCGCTGGCCGGACAATGATCCGGAGCTGCCCCCCAGGCCCTCGGTAATGGCCATCCGCAGGCGGGACGGCGGTCCCGTGGGCAGCTGAATTTCCCCGCAGCCAAAATGCCGGCACCCCGGCCCCTATCGATCCACTGAACTAGAATCCTAGGGTATCTCTGCCAAATCCGCGCTGTCGCTAGGGCCTGTTGACACTAACTGAGTTGACCCTGTTGTGACAGAAACGGTGCCAATCGAGGCAAGAGGAGCGCGGTTTGGTTGTTCCAAATGAGCGACGAGCAACGAAGAGTGGCGCCTTTTCCGGCACAACCCGAAGGGCTGTCCTTGGTTTCGCGCCCTGCGGCGTTAGAAATAGCTTATGTGGACCCACCACACAGCGCAATTCCTGCCTTGCAGGCCACAAAGCCAATGGCAGCAGGGCTATCTCAATTAATGTCAACAGGCCCTAGTGTTCACAACAGCGCCTGTCTTAAATCCGGGGAAGCCGCTGCATGCACGCCACCGCCAGGATCCGCAACGCCGTCTCCCCGGGACTTACCTCCCTGCTGCTGGCACTGGCGATCCTGTGCGGCTGCGACACTGGTAAAAAAGAGAGCGAAGCACCGGTCCCTGAACCCGCGGCCGATCCCCCCAAACAAGAGGAACCGGCCCCGGAATTCACCAAGTCAGTGCAGTTGTATGGATCCGGTGCCTCTTCCCCACATCCGATTTTTTCCCAGTGGTTCAAAAACTTCACCGACAGATACAAGACGGTGACTATTGATTACCACGCCAAGGGCAGCAGCGCCGGCGTGCTGGACTTTATCCACGATGTGGTGAATTTCGCTGGATCGGACGCTGCCATGACCGACGAGGAGATGGCGCAGGCAACCCACGGCCTGGTGCTGCTGCCGGTGACTGCGGGCAAAATCGTACTGGCGTTCAACCTGCCGGGTGTGGAGGAGTTGTATATGCCCCGAAAGGTGTATACGAAGATTTTCCTGGGTGAAATCACCAAGTGGAACGACCCACAGATTGCGGCGGCCAATCCCGATATCGACCTTCCGGACCTGGATATCACCCTGGTGACCCGCTCCGACGCGTCCGGCACCAGCTATGTGTTCACCGGCCACCTGAGCGCCATCAGCGAGGAGTTCAGGAACAAAGTGGGCCCTGCAATCACACCCAGCTGGCCCAGCGAGGCCAATATCATCAAGGCGCCCAAAAACGACGGTGTGTCCGCGCGGATATCCCAAAAACCCGGCGCCATCGGTTACCTCAATTACGGTTACGCCAAACTGACCGGGCTCCCAGTGGCCAAACTGGAAAACCGCGCCGGCACCTATATCGACCCGGGACTGCATACAGGAGCTGCGGCACTGGCCGACGTCAGCTTCCCCAATGACACACTGCCAGCCAGTGAAGTACCCGATCTGGTTGCCTGGACCTGGGATCCGGAGGATGTACAGGCCTACCCCATCACCAACTTCTCCTGGCTGATAATCCCCACCGAGCACGACAACAGCTACGAGGCGGAGGCCCTCAACCTGCTGGTGAATTACATGCTGAGTGACGAGGCGCAGGCACTGGCGGACGAGTTGGGCTATATTCCACTACCGGAAGAAATTCGCGCCAAAGCGCGTGAGGCTGCCAAGTACATCCGCTGATCCGCATTAGTCCGCTACCCCCGAACCGGGCCTGGCTACATGGCATAAAACTGCTGCACCCCCAGGAGTACATTTGTGGTCGCCACCGAGGCGATGATCAGTCCCATTACCCGGCTGACGATACTGGCACCGGCATCACCAATCCAGCGATACACCCAGCGGGCGGTCAGCAACAGCAGCAAAACCAGGCCCAGCACCAGCAGCATGGCGGTAGCGGTGCGCATCTGATGGATGGGGTCGAAGCGGTGATTATCGGTCAACACCACCGCAGCCAGCATGGCCCCCGGCGACGCGATGGATGGCACGGCGAGGGGAAAAATGGCGGTCTCGTGGCCGCTCTGCACCATTTCCACTTCCTGTTCCGGCTTGCCCGGCCCAAAGATCATGGTGAGGGCGAACAGGAACAGCACCACACCGCCGGATACCTGAAACGCGGACAGGGGCACGCCGATGCTCTCCAGCAGAAACTGGCCCGCAACCAAAAAGAACAGCAGAATGCCGGTCGCCACCGCCACGGACAAAAAAGCGATTTTGCGCTTTTGCCACTCCGAATGGCGGGCCGTCACCGCAATGAACACCGGCAGTGTTCCCACCGGGTCTATCACCGCAAAGAAAAAGACAAAGCTACTGATCCAATCGTCCAAGTCCCACTCCCGCTCACCGTGCTAACATCCGCCGTAGAGGGCAATGCAAACTACCCGAGAAGCCGCACCAATGGCAAGAGTTTAGCGCATGACCAATCACTCTCCGACAGCGCGGCGCATCGCCAAGACGATCCTCAATGGCTTCGACGCCTACTTCGCCGATTTTCAGAACATCACCCTGGGGGCCAAGGCGCGCTTCGAAAGGGCCGCCTGGCACGAGGCGCACCAGGCCAACCGGGAGCGCATCGACCTCTATAAAACCAAAGTCAACCAGGTGCTCAAGCTGGTGCACTCGGTCACCAGCAAGGACACGGCGGCACTGGCGCTGTGGCGCGACGCCCGCCACACCTTTGCCCAACTGATCGCCAATCACAGCAACTACGAAATTGCCGAAACCTTTTTCAACTCGGTGTTTTGCAGCCAGTTCCAGCACGCGCATATCCATGACAGCAACCTGTTTGTGAAGCCTTCGCGCACCCCTGACGACAAGCCGCTGCGGGATTACAGCATCTACATCAGCTACAGTGGTGCCGACGGCCTCGAATCCATGATCGAGGACATTCTCACTGATTACGGCTTCTCCATCCCCTGGGAAAAGCTGCCGCGGGATGTTGAGAATATCTGCGCCGTGCTGCGGGCCCGGCCGCTGGCCGGGCTGGCGGACGACAGGCTGCTGCGGGTGGATATGCTGGAGTCGGTATTTTACCGCAACAAGGCCGCCTACCTGGTGGGGCGCATGATGTTCGACGGACAGGTGATTCCCCTGCTGCTGCCCTGTCTGAACAACGGCCGCGGCGGAATCTTTGTCGACACTGTGCTGTACCGCAACGACTCCGCCAGCATCATTTTTAGTTTTACCCGCTCCTACTTCATGGTGGACGCGCCTATTCCATCCCGCTTTGTACGCTTCCTGTCCACCATAATGCCACTGAAAGAGCGCTCGGAACTGTACAACTCCATCGGTTTTCACAAGCACGGCAAAACCGAGTTTTACCGGCATATTCTCGCCCATATGAAAACGAGCAACGACAAGTTTGTGGTGGCGCCGGGGATTCGCGGTATGGTCATGAGCGTCTTCACGCTGCCCTCCTATCCGGTGGTGTTCAAGGTGATCAAGGACAGGTTCGACCGGCCCAAGACGGTCACCGAAAAAATAGTGCGGGACAAATACAAGTTCGTATCCCGCTCCGACCGGGTCGGCCGTATGGCGGATACCCAGGAGTACACCAATTTTATTTTTTACCGCAACCGTTTCAGCGACGAACTGCTGGAGGAACTGCAGGCGCTGGCGCCCTCCAAGCTGCATATGGACGACAAGTGGGTCATCATCAGGCACCTGTATGTAGAGCGGCGCATGGAGCCTCTCAACCTCTATCTCGAGCACGCCAGCGGGGACCAGGTGCGCGAAGCCATGGAGGAGTACGGCAACGCGATCAAGCAGCTGGCGGCGGCGAATATTTTCCCCGGCGATATGCTGCTGAAAAACTTTGGCGTAACGCGGCACGGGCGGGTGGTTTTCTATGACTACGACGAACTCTGCCCGCTCACCGACTGCAACTTCCGCAGGATTCCCGACACCCACATGCCGGAACAGGAGCTGGCGGATATCCCCTGGTACACTGTGAACGAGAATGACGTCTTTCCGCAGGAGTTCCGCCTCTTCTTCTCCGGCAATCACGCCGCCCGCGAAGCATTCGAAGATGAGCACAGCGACTTATACGATTACCGCTATTGGCAGCACCTGCAGGAGCGGATACGCGCGGGACATATCGAGAGCGCCTTTCCCTACCGGCGCAAGTGGCGCTTCCGACGCCGCAGTAACACTGCCCAACCCGCGCAATAATTTAGCGCTATAGTCTTTATTATCCCGGCGACAAACCAAGTTGCCAGGATAATGCGGTACAGGCCGGCGCAAGCCCTTGAAAAGCAGGCGATTCCGTGTAATTGCACTGGTTTTCATGGGAGACAATCCAATCGCTGAGGGATCATCCATTGGATTGCAGGGTTAATAGGCAAGGAATTTTCCCCAAAGGAGAAAGGTGTGCGCTTTCGCGCCCCAGCGGCAGCTATCTGCGCTCTATACCTTCTGCTCGCCCAGGGTTGTGGCTACCTGCCCAGTGAAATGCCCGGGGTCAAAGGCAGGGACAGCAACGGCGTCCTCCGGCACACAACCAGGTGCAGCAACGGGGCGCGCGGCTTCAGCCATTTGACGTTTGCCGACCTCTTTATCACCACAGGCGACCCGGACACTCCTTTCCGCGCATCGGACAAGCTCCCACAGGAATACGATGTCAGCACCTATGTCTGGAGTTACAAATCCTGCGAAGGCACCCCTAACTGCGCGGGCGGCGGTTATTTCACTCTGATTGAGCGGGGCCCCAGGGGGGATTACGGCACCTGGGTGGTGACCCCCCAATACCCGCGGATAGTGGTCCAATCCCGCTGTCGGGACCAGTTGAGGACCGGCGAGCGCTACCGGTTCTCGTTCAGCCGCGGGCAAATGGTGGGTTTTAATCGCTAACAGGTTGCTGAAAAAGCCGGCACCAAAGTCATTGCTCCGACAACCTCTGCCGCTTCAGGTAGGTATAGATAGCATCCTGGGCCCGCAGGTCCCGCCCAGTGCCCCGGTTGGCGATACGGGTGTTGCTCTGCTCCGCATCCAGCACCCGCGCCTTATGATTGTCGCTCCACTGGAGTTCCATAATTTGTTTGATGGAATCCCGGTGCATTTCATCGGTGATGGGAAAAGTCACTTCCACCCGGTGGTCCAGATTGCGGGTCATAAGGTCGGCGGACGACAGCCACACCTGGGGGTCCCCATCATTGTGGAACAGGTATACCCGCGCGTGTTCCAGATACTTATCCACCAGGCTGATCACCTCTATATTGTCGGACAACCCCGGGGTTTCACACACCAGTGAGCACATGCTCCGCACTATGATACGAACCCTGACCCCGGCGGCGCTGGCGCGGTAGAGCCGCTCCACCACCTGGCTGTCCACCAGATTGTTGCACTTGAAAAACAGCGCCGCTTCCCTGCCCGCCTCGGCGGCTTCGATCTCCCGGTCGATGGCGGCGATCAGCGCCGGGCGATTGGTGTAGGGCGACACCGCGATATAGTTGTAGGTGGGGCGCTGATGTGTGTACTGGATAAACTCGAACACCTGGTAAACATCCTGCCCCAGCCCCTGGTCGCTGGTAAGCAGGCTGATATCGCAGTAGACCCTGGCAGTGCTCTCGTTGAAATTGCCCGTACCCAGGTGGCTGTAGTAAACCCGCTCGCCGCCCTCCTGGCGCAGGATGGAAATCAGCTTGCAGTGCACCTTCAGTCCTGGAACGCCGTAGATGACATTGACCCCGGCGTCACGCAGTTCATTGGACCAGTGAATATTGGCCAGCTCATCGAAGCGCGCCTGCAATTCCACCACCGCCGTGACCCGCTTGTTATTGCGCACTGCGTTCACCAGTGCCGCCACCACACGGGAATTTTTCGCCACCCGGTAGAGATTGATACGGATTTCCCGTACCTGGGGATCGATGGCGGCCGATATCAGCAGGTTGGTGATGGCGCGGAAGCTGTGGTAGGGGTAATACAGCAGCTGGTCGCGCCGCCTCAGCTGGTCGAATACACTTTCCCCCCGCGGCAGGATCAGAATCGGTTTCGGGCGCTTGTAGCAGAGCCGCGCCGAGTCCGCTGCAAAGGCCATAAAATCCTTGGAGTTGTGGTAGCGCCCTCCGGGTGTATAGCTGTCGTAGCGCCCCATCTTCAGTTTCTTCTTCACCAGCTGCAACAGTACCTCCGGCATGCTGGCATCGTAGGCCAGGCGCACCGGGTCCGCCTGTTTGCGCTTTTTCAGGGATTTGGTCACACGGTCGACGATGTTCTGGGTTATATACTCCCCCAGCTCCAGTTCCGCGTCGCGGCTGATCTTGAACATATAGGCCTGTGCGGACTTGATCGGCAACACATAGCGGAACACCTCCGCCAGACAGGCGCGGATGATGTTGTCGAGCACTATGTAGACTTTTTCCTGCCGGTCCCGGCGCGGTGGAATCGTCACGAAACGCGGCAGATTGTCGGTGGGGATCTCCATCGCCGCGAAGCGTTCTGAGCCGTCTTCAAGGCGCAGGTAAATGGCGAAGTAAATACTTACCTCATTGAGCAGCGGCATGGTGTCGCGGTCATCGATAAAGAAGGGCTCCAGCTCCGGCAGTACTTCGTCGTGAAAATAATTTTCCACAAAACTGAGCTGGCGTTCACACAACTGATCTTCGTTGACTATGTGGATCTGGTGCCTGTCGAGATCCGCCAACACCTTGCTGTAGGCGGCAAAGGAGCGGTGCTGAAGCCGCAACACCTTTTCGTTGATCCTGTTCAACAGTTCGCGGAACCTGTCTCTCTGTTCCGGCCCCTTGGCAAACGCGGCCAGGCGGCGCACATCCGCCACCCGCACACGGTAGAATTCATCCAGGTTGCTGGAAAAGATCCCGAGAAAGCGCACCCGCTCGATAACGGGCACACTCTCATCCTCCACTTCCTGCAGCACACGTTCGTTGAAAGAGAGCCAGCTTAGCTCTTTGGGGTAGAGGGGCGTATTATTGGGCATGCAAAAGCGTCCGATCAAAATGGACCCGGGCCAATCCGATTCCCGGTCGGGCCCCGGCACTGGAAGTGAGTGCCTGCATACCCTTACCTCAGTGGATTTCAGGGACGGCAATCAGCGGGGGAACAAGGGGACTGATTGACTGCCGGGTTAATCATAGCAGGGCAGTTTGCTACATTCAGATGACAGTTTATTGACTGAGTAGTGCATGGAGCAGGACATCGAACGCTATGCCGCACCGGACCTGGGGTCCAACAGCTTCCACCTGTTGCTGGCGGAGTTTCGTGAACAGCGTATGGTGCGCCTGCACACCGACCGCGCCATGGTGCGCCTGGCAGAGGGCCTGGACCCAAAGCGCCACCTGGACCCGGCGGTGGCAGAACGGGCCCTTGCGGCACTGCACCGCTTCCGCCCGGTGCTGGCCGGCCTGCCGGCGGACCATGTGCGCTGTGTCGGCACCAATACCCTGCGCCTGGTCCGCGATGCCGACGACTTCCTGGAGCGGGCGGAATCCATCCTCGGCGTGCCCATCGATATTATCAGCGGCATCGAGGAGGCGCGCCTTATCTACAGCGGTGTGATGGCCGCTGCCACCGGCCCTCCGCAACAGCGCTGTGTCATCGATATCGGCGGCGGCTCCACCGAGCTGGTGCGCGGGGTCGAAACCCCACAGCAGTTACAGAGCCTGTTTATGGGCTGCGTCTCATACAGCGGGCGCTTTTTCACCGACGGCAGAATTCGCACCGCCAATGGCAATAATTTCCAGCGCGCGCGCCGCGCCGCACGGGCGGAGCTGCAGGAACTGCAGCACCTGGCCGACGGGGCACAGGTGATCGGCGCTTCCGGCACCATCAAATCCGTCGCCCGGATTCTCAATCGCGGCGAGCCGGGGGAGATCGAGCGGCGGGCGCTGGACCAACTCGCCGCAAAGGTGGCCGACACCCCTCGGGTGGAGGAGATCGACCTGGCCGGCCTGGAGCCGGAACGACGACCGGTGTTTGCCGCCGGCCTGGCGATACTGCACGGTATCTTTTGTGAACTCGATATCCGCGCCATGCGCGTCTCCCCCTACGCCATCCGCGAGGGCATAGTGCACGATCTCGCCGGTCGCCTGCACGGCGGCGACAGGCGCAGCGATACGGTGACAGCGCTGATGCAGCAATCCCGGGTGGACCGGCGCCAGGCGCAGCGCATCGGTGACACAGCCCTGCACTTTTTGTCGCAGCTGCGCCCCCAGTCCGACGACGAACACCGGCGCCTGCGCTGGGCCGCGCAACTGCACGAGCTGGGCCTGGCCCTGTCCCACAGCGACTTCCGCAGGCTGGGCGCCTATATGATCGAACACGCGGACCTGGCGGGTTTCGGTACCAGCGAGCAGGAAAACATCGCACACCTGGTGCGCAATCAGCGCGGGCGCATCAAACCGCCGCGGGAGCACTACGGCTTCCACCCCAGTCCGGACCTGCTGCTGTGCCTGCGGCTGGCCTGTACCATTCACCGGGACCGCAGTGACCGCAACGCCGGCGAGCTGCAACTGGTTGCCCACGCGGGCGGCTACACTCTGCGCATACACCAGTCGTGGCTGGATCGACATCCCGCTATCGAGGATCTGTTGTACCAGGAGTCGGAGCATTGGCAGAACCAGCCCCTCAGCCTGCAATTGAGCCCACAATGAAGAAGTTGACCCAAGTTGCCCTCAGCCACCGCTACGCCGACCTCGGCGAGGTTTTTGGCAGCCGGGTTGCACCCACGCCGTTTGAACACCCCCGCCTGCTGCACGTCAATCCATCGGTACTGGCGCTGCTGGGTATAGACCCCGCCACAGCCGGCGACCCGGCCTGGGCCGCCATCGGCTGCGGCAAGCGTCTGCTGCCGGGCAGCCGGCCCTTCGCCATGAAGTACACCGGCCACCAGTTCGGGGTCTACAACCCCGACCTCGGCGACGGTCGCGCGCTGCTGCTGGGCGAGATAGAACAGGACCAGCGACTGTGGGAGCTGCACCTGAAAGGTGCCGGCAAGACGCCCTATTCCCGTTTTGGCGACGGGCGCGCGGTGCTGCGCTCGACTATTCGCGAATACCTTGCCGGAGAAGCACTGCACGGCCTGGGTATCCGCAGCACCCGCGCCCTCTGCCTGGTCGGCAGCGACGAACCGGTGACCCGTGAAAGCATTGAAACCGGCGCCATGCTGATTCGGGTTGCGCGCACCCATGTGCGCTTCGGCCATTTCGAGTACCTCTTCTACACCCGGCAACTGCAGGCACTACAGCAACTGATTGACTTTGTCTGCCGGCGCTTCCTGCCTCAGAGTCTCTCCCTGCCGCCGCCGGAGCGGGCCGAGGCACTGCTGCGCTTCGCGGTGAGGCGCAGTGCCGAGCTGGCGGCCGCCTGGCAGGCCCAGGGCTTCGCCCACGGGGTGCTCAACACCGACAATATGTCGATTATCGGCGACACTTTCGATTTCGGTCCCTACGGCTTTCTCGACGATTACGAGCCGGAATTTATCTGCAACCATTCCGACCACACGGGCCGTTACGCCTTCGAACAACAACCGGGGGTGGTATTGTGGAATCTGAACGCCCTGGCGCACGCTTTTTCCGCGCTGGTCAGCACCGACACATTGCGGGACTCCCTGGAGGATTTTCAGCCACAGCTTACGGAACACTATGCCGCGCTCATGGGACGCAAGCTCGGTCTCGCCAAACCCGAGGAGGGGGATCACAAACTCTGTGCCGATCTGCTGCAACTGCTCGCCGCGGCCCGGGCCGACTATACGCTGTTCTTCCGCGCCCTGGCCCACTACGGTGGCGAACGCCCGCCCGGCGCCCTGATAAATCTGCTGCCGGAACCGCACCACCAGGCACTGCTCGACTGGCTGCACCACTATGACGAACGGCTGGCCCGGGACGACAGTGGCGACGACCGCAACAGCGCCATGCTGGCTGCCAACCCCAAGTTTATCCTGCGCAATTATCTGGCGCAGAAAGTCATAGACGCCGCCGAAGCCGGCGACTTTCAGCCGCTGCAGACCCTGTTTGAACTGCTGCAATCCCCCTTTGACGAGCACCCGGAGCATGAAACCTGGGCGGCGGCCCCGCCGGCATCGGGCAAGCATATACCCATCAGCTGTTCCTCCTGAACCCGAGGTAAGTCGAGGCATGGACAATAAACTTCACGCGCCAGGGCTACAATGGATATAGATTCTCTTTTCCACCAGCGACTTGGTGTATGCTCCTGGTCACCTGCATAGCTAAGGATATGAACAATGATGAGAAATCTGCTGTGGGCGACATCCGCCCTGCTGTTTGCGCTGCAGGCCAGCGCCGCCGACGTGTTGGGAAACTGGCAAACCGTCGATGACGAAACCGGACAGGCAAAATCCATTGTCGAGATTTATCAGAAGGGCGGAAAATATTACGGTCGTGTCGTGGACCTCTTGATGAGGCCCGACGACACAGTGTGCGATAAATGTCCCGGCGATCGCAAAGGCAAACCCATCGTGGGCATGGATGTCATCACCGGCATGGTGAGAAGCGGCGACAAGTACGAGGGCGGACAGATTCTGGACCCCAACAACGGCAAAGTCTACGACTGCAAGCTCTGGCTCGAGGGCGGGCAGCTGAAAGTGCGCGGCTACCTGGGTTTCTTCTACCGCACCCAGACCTGGACCCGGCCCAGCTAGGCGGCTATTGCCACCCTTAAAACACCAGTGACAGCACCGGATCAAGGGCGCTAGTTTTTCATTGGCGGGTTGGGTGTTACCAGATTCCACCAGAATTCGAAAGTGTCGAGCAGGGACAGCAGAGTTTTCAGCTGTTCCCGATCCCCGGTCAGTTTTAGTGACCCGTCCTGCAACTTGTCTTCCACAGCCACCGTGCCGAGAATAATGTCATTAAGATCGCTGCGGTTGATAGTCAGGCTCGTGTCCGGACGATCGACAGGCGCACCGTAATTCAGTACGCCATTTTCCAACACCAGAGAATAGTTACCCTTCACGTCCGGTAGCGATAGGTTGACGGAGATGTTTTTCCCCGCCGCCTTGGGGCCATTCAGCCGGATGGCAAGGTAGTCGAAAAAGTCCTCTATGGGCATGCTGCGAATAGAGTCGGCACTGGCGGGTACCGGAACGGGCAGCTTCTGCACTCCGCCCCGCAGTTCTTTGGCACCGCTGAGAAAGAAGTTGCGCCAGGAGCCATTCTCCTGCTGGTAACCCAGCTGTTCCAGCGCATCTGCCAGCAGGTTTCGCGCGGCATCATTGTCCGGTTCCGCAGAGACCACCTGGTCCATCACCTGCGCAACCCAGCGGTAATCGCCCGCATCAAAATCTGTTCTGGCGCGCTCCATCACCTTGTCCGATCCCCCCATATACTCCACGAATCGCTTGCCCGCCTCCGCCGGAGGCAGGGGGTACAGGCGCGCCGAATTGCCATCGAAAAAACCCAGATAATAATTCCACACCGCGCGGGTGTCGTGGTTGACGCTGCCGTAGTAACCCCGGTTTGCCCAGTAGTCGGCTAGTTCAGGGGGAAGCTCCATCATCTCCGCCACCTCAACCATGTTGTAGCCGTGATTGGCAAGCCGCAGGGTCTGGTCGTTGAGATACTTATACAGGTCGCGCTGTTTTTTAAGGTGGTTGACCACATTTTCCCGGCCCCAGGTCGGCCAGTGGTGTGGGCCGAACAACACCTTGGCCTTGTCTCCCCAACGGCGCAATGTGTCATCCAGATAGGAGGACCAGGCCCGCGCATCCCGGACCTTGGCCCCCCGGAGGGTATACAGATTATGCAGCGTGTGGTTGGCATTCTCGGCCGCCGTTACGGCATTCAGCTGGGGTATATAAAAATGCATCTCCGCGGGAGCCTCTGATCCCGGCGCTAGCAAAAATTCATAGGTCAGGCCATCGAGTTCCACCGTCTGCCCGTTTTTGGTGATGACCTCCGTCGGCTCGATAAAAGTCACCTCGCCGGCTGAGGTACCCAGCCCCAGGCCCGTGCCCAGCCCTCCCTTGGGACCTTTGGGCAGCAGATTGCCAAACATAAAAGTCGCCCGGCGCCCCATATGGTTGCCGGCGAACACGTTTTCACTCACCGCCTCCTCGACGAAACCTTCCGGTGCAATGATTTTCACTTTGCCCGCTTTCACATCGGCCTCGTCCACCACACCGCGGACCCCTCCAAAGTGATCCGAGTGGCTGTGGGTATATATAACCCCCAGCACCGGCTTGTTGCCGCGGTGTTTGCGATACAGTGCCAAAGCCGCAGCAGCGGTTTCCTTAGAGATCAGGGGATCCATCACCAAAACCCCTTCATCGCCCTCGATAAAGGTGATATTGGAAAGGTCTGCCCCTCGCACCTGATAGATTCCCGGTATCACCTCATACAAGCCGCCCTGGGAGATGAGCTGCAGCTGGCGCCACAAACTGGGATTCACGGTATCCGGGGCGGCACTGTCCATGGCAAAGTCGTAGGCGCTCCGGTCCCATATGACATTGCCCTGTGCATCCTTGATCACACCACCGTCGGGCAGTGGCGCAATAAGGCCGCGCTTGACGTCGGTAAAATCCTGCCGGTCATTAAAGGGCAGCGCGTCCGTGACTTTTGCATTCGCGCGTTTGGTGGCGGAAGTTGCGGGCTTTGGTTCCTGGGACTGGACCACCGCAACCAGACTGAAACCCAATGCCACTGAGCTGGCCAGGATCAACGCCCTTGAGATCGACTTTCCCATCACCGCGTCTGCCCATATTCACTGTCAGGGGATAAGTGTAGCCAAGCCCCTGCGCCCTACCGGCAACTGCTCAACCAGCAGTTGCCTCCCGCTGCGGACCGGACAGCAACAACAGCAGTGGAATAGCGGCGAGGCTGATCCACATCAGCAGTTGGAAATCGTTCACATAGGCGATCTCCGCCGCCTGGCGACTGACTTCCTGTACCACCTGCGCCGGCAGCGCCGCCAATGCCTCTCCCGTGGCAGTGTCCGAGAGCTCCAACGGAGGCTGCAGACGCGCACCCAACTGCTGCTGGTTCACCCACAGATTGCGCGTCAATACCGCCGTCACCACGGACACGCCGATACTGCTGCCGAGGTTGCGCGACAGACTGAACAGTGCCGTCGCCTCCCCCCGCAGCGCCGCCGGCAGGGTCGCGTAGGCGAGGGTGGAGATGGGCACGAACACCAGTCCCAGACCCGCACCCTGCAGCAGCCCGGTCCATACCAGCGCGGACTGGGACACCTGCAGGGTAAAGCCGGACATCCAGTGCAGTGACAGGCTCACACACAGGATACCCACCAGGATCAACAGCCGGCCGTCGATAAACCGCAGCAGCCGCCCCACCACCAGCATCGCCGCCATGACTCCCAGTCCCCGCGGCATCATCACCAGGCCAGTGGTCACTACCGGATAACCCTTCCACTGCTGCAGGTATGAGGGCAGCAATGCCAGTGTGGCCAGCAGGATGATGCCGACCACAAAGATAAACACCAGCCCCGAGACATAGTTGCGATCGCGAAACAGTCCGGGGGACAGGAAGGGCGTTTTGGTGGTCAGGGAGTGGACCAGGAACAGATACAAGCCCAGTGACGCGGCTATTCCATAAACCTGAATTTCCAGCGATTCAAACCAGTGCACCTGCTCGCCGCGGTCCAGCAACAGTTGCAGGGCACCCACCGCCAGGGCCAGCAGGCCAAAGCCCAGGGCATCGAAGCGCGGCGCCTCTTTACGGTCCTCGGGCAGATACAGATAGATGCCTATCAGCGACAATATGCCCAGGGGCAAATTGATATAGAAAACCCAGCGCCAGGAGTGATACTCGGTGAGCCAGCCTCCCAGGGTTGGTCCCAGGACCGGCCCGATCATAACCCCCAGACCCCAGATACTCATGGCGGACGCATGGCGCTCCCGGGGAAAGGTATCCAACAGCGTGGCCTGGGACAGGGGCACCAGCGCCGCGCCAAAAACACCCTGTAACAGCCGCCACAGTACCATCTCGTCGAGACTGGAGGCCTGGCCACACATGGCGGAGGCAGCGGTGAATCCGGCCACCGACCACAGAAACAGGTTGCGGCGGCCAAAGCGGCGGGACAAATAGCCCACCGGCAGCGTCATAATGGCTGCGGCCACGATATAGGAAGTGAGCACCCAGGTGATCTGATCACTGCCGGCGCCGAGGCTGCCCTGCATATGGGGCAGGGCCACGTTGGCGATGGTGGTGTCCAACACTTGGATAACGGTGGCCAGCATGATACTGACCGTGATCATCAGCTCATTGCCGCGCCGGCTGCCGGCGGCGGGCCCCACGCCTAGGGCCTGCTCACACTAACTGAGCCAACCCTTGGGGTTGCGACGGGAAAAGCGCCACCCTTCGTTACCTGTGGTTCATCTGGAGCAACCAAACCGCTCTCCTACTGCCTCGATTGGCGCGTTTTCTATCACAACAAGGCCAATCCAGTTAAAGCACCACCCGGTCTTTTTCATCCGTGGCGGAACGGGCCGAAACCACTGTGTCGTCCTCACTGGTATCGATGCGTACCTGGGCGCTCATACCCGCACGCAACGGCGGCGCATCCTGGACCGGGTAAAGACGCAGGCGCACCGGTACCCGCTGCACCACCTTGACCCAGTTGCCACTGGCATTCTGTGGTGGGATCAGCGCAAACTCACTGCCGCTGGCAGGACTCAGGCTCTCCACCTGCGCCTGCCAGGTAAAGTCCGAATAGGCATCCAGGGTCACTTCGGCCTGTTGGCCGGCGCGCACCCGCGCCAGCTGGGTCTCCTTGAGGTTTGCCTCCACCCAGATACCCTTCGCCGCCAGCATACTGATCAGGCCGACACCGGCGCGGGCCATCTCACCCGCCTGGGGTACCTCATTGGCGATGACCCCATCTACCGGCGCCAGAATTCTGGTCTGCGTCAGTTCATAGCGCGCCTTGTCCAGCTGCGCCTGGGCCACTTTCAGGTCCGCCTGCGCCTCCAGTGGCGCCTGGGGATTGCCCCCCAACTCGGCCCGCAAACTGGCCAGCTTTTCACTGTTGATGGCAATCTTGGCCTGTGCCCGCTCCAGTTGCTGGCGCGAGTCGTCCAGTTGGGACTCGGACAGAGCCACCCGGCCCAGCTTCTCGTTGCGCTCCAGTTGGCGCCGGAAGTAGTCCGCATCGTTGCGCGCCTGTTGCAGAGTGGCCACCGCCTCCGCATAGTCGGCGCGGCGGGCCAACAGTCGATTGCGTATCTGGCTCAGGTGCGCCTCCGCTTCCTCCACCGCCAGTTGAAATGGTGTCTCGTCCAGCTGCAGCAACAACTCACCGCTGACCACCTGTTGATTCGCCTTCACCGCCACTGTGGCGATGACGCCGCTCACCTCCGATGAAAGCGACAGCTTGTCCGCCTTGATATAGGCGTTCTCCGTATATACGCTGCCGCGGCCACCAAACAGGCACCAGGCCGTCACCAGTGCCGCCAGCAGAATTCCGGCGGCAAACCCCAGGCGCCGGGGTGAAACCCGGGCCGCAACTTTCGTCCATTCTTTAATCACGCGAATATTCCTCCGCTCGGCCCCGCTCAGAGAACTCACGTCAGGTTGAGCCGCAACCGCCCCAGCAGCGTCTGCAGCAGTTGTATTTCTTCGGCCGAGAAGCCTGTCAGTGCCCTGGCCCGGGTCTTCAGCGCCAGATCGCCCAGCACCTGCAGCGCCGGTGTGGCGCTTTCAGTGAGAAAAATACGGAAGCAGCGGCGATCGCTGGGATCCTGGCGCCGCTCTATCAACCCCTCGTCCTGCAATTTATCCAGTTGTCGCGCCAGACTGATGGGCGCCACATCCATACGCTCGGCCAGCTCCGCCTGCTTCACTCCCTGGTCCCGCGCCAGCTGCCACAACACCTGCCAGCGCGAGCGGCTGAGGCCGTGGGCCCCGGCACGCCGGTCGAAGTCGCGCCGCATCAGGCGCGCGGCACTGTGGAGTTCGAAGCTCATTTTGGCCGCACTCTCTTGCACTGGCTGTTGCGGCTCCGGCTCGCCCAGGGCGCTTTCGTTGTCGATTTTCATAATATTCCCTTATTTTAATGGCGCGTATTATAAGCATCCTTATGATTTGCGCAAACCGACTAACTATATGTGCAGCGGCATCCGGAAATGGCGGGAAACAAGGAAGAGGGGAAAATACGGGAAACCCTGTGTGTCCCCAGGCAGGCACAATGGCGCCCAGGGCCCGGCGATGTCACCAACAGGGCAAGGGCCCGCGACGCCGAGCTGAAGGTACTGCAGTCACCACTATTGCAAGTGGACCCGGCATTGCACCCTGCCGGACCAGACCCGGCGACACGCGCCTTTTTTCTATTCCTCCTGGACAGCTTCGAGCTTTTGCGTCTCCCGAACCTGAAGAATGCGCCGGCTGTCCATTTCACCGCGGATGGTTACCCGGTCCCCGGACTTCATGCCCTTGCGTTTGAGTTCACCAGCGTCGAGAAAATAGTAGTTACCGCTCTGTTCATCCTTCAGGGAAAAGCGGCGCTCCACCTTCCCGCTCTCAAAGTCTTCGAAGATAAGCTCCTCCAGGGTTCCGGTAACCACCTCTTCCGCCTGGGCGAGGAGACTAAAAGCCAACCCTGCTGTCAGTGCCAAAACTCTAAACATACTCTGCACCCCGTCTATTTTCTGTCCCATTGAGCGGGCAATCAAAAGGTCCCCCGCTCTTCTTGTTAGTCGCCACCGCTGCAATACCAGCGCAAACCACCGGGCTGTCACTCGCCATAGGTAACGGTGATCACAGCCGACTGCCTGGCCGCATCCCTGGACTTGTAGGCGATACTGAGTCCGGCAGACTCATCGCTAAAACTGTCGCCGGGTTCTTTGAGTACAGCGACATGGTTGGAAGTTCTACCATTGAGATAGTGAACCGTCACTGAATGCTGAAAATGCGGCCGGGGATTGAGCACCTCATGGGCCACATGGTAGTTGACATAATAATAGCTTTGACCGTTGCGGCTGCCGGCGCTCGCCACCTTCACCTGCTGGGGCAGGTCGCCCGCGAGTTCACCGGCCGTCAGCTCAATTGCCTGTATCTCCAGATCCCGGGCGCTATTTGCCAGCCGCTCTACGCTGACGCTGTATTGCGGAAACAGGCTATACCATTCCAGGTAATCCCGGTGCGCGCCGCCAAAAAGCCGTGACTGGAAGCGATTGCCCATAAATGCGCCGTCGGTACCATACTCACTGTCGCCGCTATCCTCGACATCCCCGTCATTGTTGCTGTCCCAGCCGGCATGGCCCAGACCGATGTTGTGACCCAGCTCATGCCCCAGGATATTCTGGTCCGAAGACGAGACCACCATGCTCATCCCGCCTGTCACGCTGGCGATGCCGGTCCCCACCAGTCCCGCTGTCCTGGCGGCCTGTGGGTAGATAAACACCTGATGGCGCCAGTCGCGCAGATTCAAGGGCTGGCCCTGGTCGTCCACGAAGTTATCCCGCGCCCACTGATAGGCCTTGTCCCGCCAGGTAAACCCCCGGTCGGTATACTCGCCGCCGAGACCGGCGCGGTCCGCGGCATCCTGCATACTCAGAATACCGCCATTCTGACTGTCGGGAATATCGAAACTCAAACAGTCCAGGGAGCTCTCTTCGATACCCGGCTCCCCATAGCAGTAGTAATCCAGGGAATTGTCGTTGGTGCGATGGCGGAGGAAGCCCAACTGACCCAGGGAGTTTTTCCGGTAACTGTTGTCCAGCGAATCCACGTCGTTAAATACCATATCCGCGATATCCGCCATACTGGCCCTGTCCGTCGCCGACCCGTCGGAAAAATTCATCAGCACGAACACAATAGTGTTTTCCGTCGCCTCCAGGGTGGAAACAGAAAAGACCACCGTCTGCTCTGAACCATCACTCAGTGTAAAAGTGACGGAGTCCGTTGCGGACTCACCGGCATTGAGGCTGTCCACGTTGCTATTCAGGCTATATTCCCAGGCGCCGCCTGCGTCCAGCCGGAAATCGCCGTAACTGCCGGAAACGACACCCGGAGTGAATTCCGGAGTATTGCCGTCCACATCCTCCAGGGTCAGGGTGCCAGAAGCAAATGTCTTAGTGCCCGCGACCACCAACGCCAGGGGCGACTCAGGCTGAAAGCTGTAAGGATCGTCGTAGCCAGTGACCGATAGGGTAACGGTGGCAGTTGTGCCGCTGCCATCCACACCCACAGTAAACGCATCCACCACCTGCTCACCTCCGTCCAGGGGGTCCGCCAGTTCACTGTCCAGCGTATAGGTCCAGCTGCCATCCGCAGATGTCTCCAGTTCACCGTAAAGTCCCTGAAAGTGACTGGCCTCAAAAGCTCTGCCGCCATCGGCACTGTCCACAAGCCTGCCGGAGGCTGTGGTTGTGGTGTTTTCCACCACACTGCCCTCTCCACCACTGATTACACTGGTTGGAACCTCTTCAGCATCATCCCCATTGTCTGAACTACCACCACCGCCACAGGCGACAAGGAGCGCGGACAGGCTGCATAAGGCGAATGACTTCAAGGGCTTGTTCATAGCGGTTCCGACCAATCTGGTTGTATGCGACAGGATCAGAGCAAAATTATAGGGAGGCCCTCCGGGCTGTTCTGTGACGCCGGCTACAGATTGCCAAATCGACAGAGCGGTTGACAGGGCCTGTTAACCTGGCAACCCAATGGATGATTACTCATCGATTGGATTGCCGCCCCGGGGTTTAAACTGTCATTTATGCTGAAATTTCTTTGACATGGAGCTATGTAAACCTTGCGGCATAAAAGTTCCCGAAAAATCCGCTATCCGAAGAAGGGCGGTGTCCGGCAGTGAGCCAGGATTTGTGATACAGGTCCAGCAACAGGACCATGGAGTTCTACCAATTCCCTTCCATCCGATGCCCCAAAGGCATAAATGCTACCTACCCTACTGCTTGCGCTTCGAGCATCGCCTCATACCGGCAAACTCCCGATGCAGCTATTGGACAATAATCTTCTGCTCAACTAACGTAATTAGGGGCTGGGCTCATATACGAAGGAGATTGCAGATGAAGAGGGTTCACTCACTGTCCGAATTGCAATTAGCCATAGAAAAGAAAGAAAAGGACATACGGATAGAAGGAACCATATCCGACGTTGGCGTGCTGGTACTTGGCGACAGCCAGTGCCTTTCCGGCGGGCGCCTTGAATTTAAGTCCAAAGGCCTTGGATTGACGTCGAATAATATCTTAAAGAATATCATCATAGTTTGCCCTCCGGTCGAGCAGGCCATCTGGAATCACCCCGAAATCGAGGATTTCGGAACACTGTCGATGAATCATGTTCAGACTTATGGCCAAGTCAATATTATCGCAGCACAGGGCTTCCACAAGGGCACTCTAGTGGCTGAAGACGTCCATGTGGTTGAAGCCGATGTTAGAGGTCGGGAACAGCGCCCGTTTAAGTATGCTGTGGAGACCCTGCAAGGTGGATTTAACGTATGGAATCGCTGCCCCGAAAATACGGAATTGACGGTTCGTTTAACCAATATTGCCATTTGCACCCAGGCGACGCCGGTTCGAGGTAGTGGAATATTCGTATCTGGCTATTCGGAAAGCAGTGGTGCAGGAGGCATCGTTAAAGGAAAGGAGATATCAACAAAGAAAATATTTACCGATGGGGGTATATCACCGGCAACACCCAACCTGATTAGTGGCGGGGTATTCATTTGTTACGGCAGCTTTTTTGAGAAAGTGGTGAATAAGGAAAGAGTAGTCACTTTCGGCCCTAACGATATGGTGCTCGACCTGTGGGGCGATGTCAAAAACTGGCATGTTTTAGACCAACTGCTCTCCTATGGCCCCAGCGCAATAGGGTTTGTGAACTTTGGCAATATTGACAAACTTAAAATCGATGCAGAGATTATCACAAGGGGCGATGGCTCACGGGGTTTTAACCTGTATGACGGCTCTCTGCAGGAACTCGAAATCCATTCAATCACCACTCATGGCGACGGTAGTGTCGGCCTTCAGATCAGCAAGCCACTCAATCGCATCACCATTTGCGAAGATGTCAAAACCTACGGCCAGTCCGGTTCCAGCCTGGTCAAGGGTGTTGTCGTTAACCTTAAAGCCATTGCGGTAAGTATTAAAGAAGGGGGTATTGTGGAAGAACTGAATATTGGAGGATCGCTGATTTCGATGGGGGATGATACACCCACCCTTGAAGTTAATGGAGAAATCAAATCAATAAACGTGGGGGAAGAGATTGTTGCATTCGGCAAAGGTTCCAATGCAGTGTCTGTCGCGAAAAATGTAACTTTTGAAGCTTCCGGGGTTAACAGGCGGGAACGGCACCCGCGATAGCCTTTGTTTACTCATTATTTGCAGAATGACACAATAGAACTTATAGAGCAACCATTAAAAATGGTCGAGATTTTAAATAAAACCTAAAAACATAAAAATTTATTTTTCGAAACCGGATTTAATACCACTATAGCTTACCCCCGTTAAAGCTCGGTAACTCTAGCAGGCTGTTGAAATTCGAAGAATTTCGACGCCTGGTACCGGAATATGGATGTTCCGGCAAAATCGACGACTCTTAAGTCGTTGATTTTGGGAGAAAAGTGAAAATCACATTTTTCGCTTTTCGTGTTTTCAAACAGGCAGGATGCCTTTTTCAACAACCTGCTAGGCTTCCCCCTGAATGGGATTCGTATTAAACATATAAACGCGAATAAGCCACTCCCCATTTATCTTCTGCAAAACAAACAACTCCCGGTTTAGATCTATGGAGGTATACCCTGTTTTTATATTCACCACCGTGGCGCCGCGCTCATGGTGGGTACGCACAAAAGCCATATTTCCATGAACCTCAATACTGTCAAATTGAAAATTCGTTTCAAATTTTTCCTCTTCAAACAGACGCTTATATCGCTTGCGCCGCTCTTCAGTGGTATCATCCGTCGGCTTATTATTCCATTGGGAATAACTTTCAGGGGAAAACAAGGTTAGAATTGTTTTTGTATCTCCTGAATTCAAAGCCGTTTGATATTTCAAAATCAGATCATAAATCGCATTTTGCTCTTTGGCGACATCGGGGTCATCAGAGCGCAGCTCCTCAGGAAAGGATTCCGCAGAAACAAAATTGACAGCAAAAGCAACCAAAAGGGAAAGGAATAATTGCCGGACAAACATTAAGCATTACCACCGTCTATAGTGCCAAAACAGGAAAACCTCTCTGATTGTGCATAATATAGCACCTCAGATCTTATTTGCCTGCACTTCTAAATATCAAATGACCCTTCTATTTTCACAGAATAATATCGCGCCATCGAATATATTTTCTCTTCTAAGCTTGATCGATATGCGTAGAAATTTATTTATAAGTTATTTCAGAACGAAAATAACTTAAAATTTCGCTCGCGAGATTTCACAGAAATTCCGCTTTGCAAATATTAAGCTAACGGCTTGGCACAGGCTTACACTCCAGACTGGATCTATCCCAGCCCAGGCTATCAGCGGCTGCCTCATAGGTGCTTTGCAGAAACTCCAGTAGCATTTCGTCAGGAGATGCCGCTGTTCGTACATCCTCGTAGGAAAGAATAAATTCACCCACTTCGCTGGAATAGTAGGCCTCCGGCGGTGCAACTTTGGCTTTGGGGAATTCCCCCCGTGTGGGATAGGCATAGGAGTAGAAGGATGGCCCCTTGATTGGGCCTCCGCCCAACCAAAATCCGGCACTACTTACTTCGTGGGAATAGGCTTCCTGGGCCACCCAGTCCGGGCAGTGTGCAACATGCCCCGGATGAACCGGCGCCTCTTTACCGGAAAATCGTGTTACTGCCAGGTCGAAACTGCCCCAGAAAAAGTGGATAGGACTGCATTTTCCCATAAAGCGCGCGCGAAACTCTTTGAAAACCCGATCAATCTGTACCAATGCGCGCCAAAAGCGGGTGGCGAATTCCCGGTCATAGTGACAGTGCTTGGTATCCTTTTCGAATGGAATTCCATCACTTACTTCACTCGGTACGGTAAAGATTTTTATATCCAGCCCAAGTTTCTCGAGCACCCCGACAATATCCCCATAGAAGTCGCAAACAGGCCGGGGCTCCAGGGCTATAGACTCCTGCCCCCCATCCGTTGTCTGGATCACCAGCAGGTGGTCGAGCAGGTTGAAGTTGACTTCAAATGCCTTGCCATCATAGGGAACCAGGGACGAGCTGAGTCCCCGCGCTGTCATATAGAGGGGGACATGCCAGGAGTGGTTTGTCCAGGGTGTTTGTGCCAGTCGGATCTTGCCAACAATTTGAGTCAACATATGGAGGGTTGCTGCCGTATCCGATCCACTTTTTAAGGAGAGATCCGGCCAGTCTGCGGTATGGGACCGGTTTGGCAAGCTCATAGTCAATTCAGCCTCCTGCTATTTTGAGCTACACCAGTGTAGTACAAATCGGGCAGCTCAAGGCACAGTGGCAATCTGGCGCTCTATTGGGCTATATACGCTTTGGAGTAGTGCAGACTGTGTGCTAAAAAGCGACAATTCCCTAACTCCTCTCCAAACTTACAATAAAGTACTTCAACGCTCATTCACTTTATCAGCCCGAAAATCCGGACAGCACAGGGCTCATAACCTTTCCGGCGCAACAGGTCTCGCGATACCCCGGACGGGAAACAGAAGGGGGCCTGTGCAGTAGATAGACATCCGTTGTCGGCGCCAGATCACAGGGTGGAGGTTTTTCAGCAAACAAGACAAAGTCCACGGCGAGCGGCGGACTTTGTCTTTGCAGTGGAAGGGGTACGATTTGGAGTTATCGTTTACTCTGTCAATTGATAGCGGCTACTTGAAGATTAAACTCCACTACCCTAACAGGCTGCTGAAAAAGGCATCCTGCCTGTTTCAAAATACCAAAAGCGAAAAATATGATTTGCACTTTTTTCCCAAAATCAACGGTTTGTGCGTCGCCGATTTTGCCGGAACATCCATATTCCGGCAGCAAGTTAGGTGTCGAAATTCTTCGAATTTCAACAGCCTGCTAAGGAGCCTGGACCAGACCGGCTCCATAATCATCGTCGTTGCCGGGCTTGCCCAGGTCAGCGGATAATCTGGCCATCCTGGCTTCCACTTGCGCGGGGTGCATTTCGCCACCATTCTCCTGAATGATAAGCGCTGCCACTCCTGCGGCGTGGGGGGAGGCCATACTGGTGCCCACTGACCAGTACCAGCCACCGTTGCCGGTACTGAAAACAAAGTCAAATACTCCGCAAAACTGTACGACGCCTGCCACTTGGCACACATCGTTATTTTGCTGAAAGTACTCGGGATCGCCACCCGGTGCGGCAAAATCGATCAGGGACTGGCCATAGTTGGAGTAGATGGCCAGTTGATTCAAATCGCTGTTGCCCGCAGCCCATCCCCTCGGTCCGGTTGCGGAAATAGAAATGACATGCGGGGAATCGGCGGGCAGGGTAATGGTATCTCTATCTTTGTCACCGTCCCTGGCGTCATTGCCGGCAGAGGTGATAATGGTCACACCGGCCTGATAGGCGTAGTTGGTGGCTCGGGACATCAAAGTTCTGAGTGCGGCGGCCCCCTCCACGCTGGTGGGAAATGAAGCTCCCAGGCTCATATTAATCACGTCCGCACCCATATTGGCGGCGTGTACTATAGCCGCAGCCACATCGCCAAATGATCCGGTACCCGCATCGCCCAGTGCCTTTAACAGAATTAAAGTCGCTTCCGGCGCAACTCCAATAACGCCAAAGCCATTGTCTGCCGCAGCCACAGTGCCCGCCACATGGGTGCCATGGCTAAAGGTATCGGCCGGGGCGTATTCGAGTCCCTCGCCGGTAAAGTCCATACTGGCAGCCAAGTCGATATTGGGCATCAGATCCGGGTGATCGAGATCATAGCCACCGTCAATCACCGCGACCCTTACGCCATTACCGGTTACACCTTTGTTCCAGGCTTCCGGAGCATTGACTGCATCATGCCCCCACTGCAGATCAAAGTAGAAATCATCGTCACCGCTGTTGGGTGGATTGCCCACATCATCGAACCCAGGGCCCTCGGTAGCCACGGGCAACTGAAAGTCAAACGTGGAATTGGCCCCCACATACTTGACGCCCGAAATTGTATTGGCGTGCGCACCAAATTCCGCATCGGCCTCCACCAGTAAAATACCAATTTCCGGGACTGCCCTTTGCACCTGGCCCCCGGCTGCCTGAATATCGCTGAGCGTATCCTCCTGGATACTATTGCCATGGGATACCAGCACCCAGGAATCTGCCTGGGCTGAGACAGAAATCACCGAGGAGAGAGCAAGCGAAGAAAATAGAGCAATACAGCTTCTGTTAAACATACAACCTCCGGTCAAAGTAGTTGTTTTTGGCTTCCCTATTGCAAACTACTGGGAGATGATTTTTCAATTGTGCGGCTATAGCGATTGCCGGATGAATTGCATCAGATGTCGCCAATGATCGAGTAGTGACAAACCCGAATAACCAAAAAAATTTCAAGCACTGAGAGCCCAGCCCTCTTCCATGTAACAGCGGCACACCCAACACAATCAAGCTATCTAACCCGGAGCAGATATTGGAAGTAAATGCATCTCACACTAAAAGCAATATAGAGTGTTATTTTTTTATATTTTTAGGATAGAAATTAGAAGGTCGGCGCACGATTCTTTTAATGTGAAGTATGCAAGACTCTGATTTGCACATTTGTTCCAGTCGTAAAGTTTTCGGCTAGAGTTGATATTTTCGTGAAATTATTGACAAGTATAATTTTACTTCAACACTGACGTTTCCGGCCCACGGAACGGAGACTCTTAAACACCGAAACTTAAAGTGCGTCTGCATAAGCTACCAAATTGCAGAGGGTTATTGGCGTGAGGCTGAAAAGGTAACAACGCCCAACAAACTTCAATTCTGTCGCAGAAATATTGTTTACAATTCCTTTTCCAATACCCAGTCACCGGGCAGACAATTGCTCTCCGGCCCCAGCATGGATTCATATTTCCGGTGAGCCTACAGCAGCTTATTAAAAACAGGGATGCTCGGGTCGCAAACCAGGCATATAACTGTTTGATTTGTCGTGGAGGGCTTGCGGGTACGTTCCGCAAACCCGGGTCGAGGAAAGCCTGGCAAGGTTTTGCAACAATCTTTCAAGACTGGCACATAACCATAGCGACAACTCCAAGCGGAACACTGCTTTGTACCTGGCAGTCCGGAGGCTACCGGTTATCCGTTGTAATCGTCACAGCGCCGCCTGGTGCAGCCTATTCACTCCATCACTGTTATCCGGTCCACTTTCTGGAAGCCGCGCGGCAGTTTGTTGCCACGGCGACCGCGCTCTCCCTGGTAGTACTCCAGTTCACTCATTTTGATTTTGGTGTGGCGTCTGCCAGCGTGAATTACCAATTGTGCACTGCCTTCCAAAACCGCAATGCCCACTACAGTTTCCTCACGGCTGGCAGCCCGCGCAGACGGAATATTGATAATCTTATTACCTTTGCCCTTAGCCAGTTCCGGCAGTTCCGCGACCGGAAACACCAGCATACGGCCCTCATTGGTCACTGCCGCCAGCAGGGCCGAGGCCGGGTCTTCGACATTGCAGGGAGGCAATACACGGGCACCCTTGGGTAGGGTCAACAGCGCCTTGCCGGTTTTGTTGCGCGATTGCAGGTCCGCGAACCTGGCGACAAAACCGTAACCGGCATCACTGGCCAGCACCACACGCTGATTTTCGGCCCCCATCAACAACCCCTCGAAGGTGGCACCGGAAGGCGGATTGATGCGCCCGCTGAGCGGGTCCCCCTGACCGCGCGCCGAGGGCAGCGTGTGGGAGGCGATGGAATAGCTGCGGCCGCTGCTGTCCAGCAATAACACCGGCTGGTTGCTCTTGCCGCGGGCGGCGAACTTGAACCCGTCGCCCGCCTTGTAATTGAGTGCAGAGGGATCTATCTCGTGGCCCTTGGCGGCGCGGATCCAGCCCTTCTCCGACAGCACCACCGTAATCGGGTCGGAGGACAACAGCTCCTCCTCGCTGAAGGCTTTGGCCTCAGTTCGCGCGACAATGGGCGAACGGCGCTGATCGCCGAACTCTTTGGCGGCCTCCAGTAGTTCCCGCTTGATCAGGGTCTTCAGGCGGCGCGCACTGCCGAGTGTTTTGCTAAGCGTATCGCGCTCCTTCTCCAGCTCCGCCTGCTCGCTGCGGATCTTCATTTCCTCCAGACGCGCCAACTGGCGCAAGCGGGTATCGAGGATATAGTCCGCCTGTGCCTCGCTGAGCTGGAAGCGGTCCATCAATTCCCGCTTTGGCTCGTCGCTGGTGCGGATAATCTCAATCACCTCATCGATGTTGAGGAAGGCAACCAGTAAACCAGCCAGCAGGTGCAGGCGCTTTTCCACTTTGTCGAGGCGAAACTGCAACCGGCGACGGGTGGTGACGGTGCGGAAACTGAGCCATTCCCCCAGGATCTTGTCCAGCGGTTTTACCTGGGGCCGGCCATCGATGCCAATCATATTCAGGTTGACGCGGTAGCTCTTTTCCAGGTCGGTGGTGGCGAACAGGTGACTCATCACCTGCTCCAGATCGACGCGGTTGGATTTGGGCACTATCACCAGGCGGGTGGGGTGCTCGTGGTCCGACTCATCGCGCAGATCGGTAATCATCGGCAGCTTCTTGCCCTGCATCTGCTGGGCAATCTGCTCCAGTACCTTGGCGCCGCTCACCTGGTGAGGCAGCGCGGTGATCACTATGTCGCCCTCGTCCCTGCTCCAGATCGCGCGCATCCTGATAGAACCGCGGCCGCGCTGGTAGACCTTCAGCAGATCCTCGCGAGAGGTGACAATTTCCGCTTCGGTGGGCATATCCGGGCCCTGGATATAGCCACAGAGTTCCGCCACCGAGGCTTTGGGGTTCTCCAGTAGCGCTACGGTAGCGTCGACCACTTCGCGCAGGTTGTGCGGCGGAATGTCGGTGGCCATACCCACAGCGATGCCGGTGGTGCCGTTCAGCAGGATATTGGGTACCCGCGCGGGCAGTACCATTGGCTCGTCGATAGTGCCGTCAAAGTTCGGCTGCCAGTCGACAGTGCCCTGCCCCAGCTCCGACAGGAGCACCTCGGAATACTTGCCCATGCGGGATTCGGTGTAGCGCATGGCAGCAAAGGACTTGGGATCGTCCGGCGACCCCCAGTTGCCCTGGCCGTCGATCAGCGGATAGCGGTAGCTGAAGGACTGCGCCATCAACACCATGGCTTCGTAGACGGCGCTGTCGCCGTGCGGGTGGTACTTACCGATCACGTCGCCGACGGTGCGGGCAGATTTCTTGTGTTTGGCGGAGTTCTTCAGCCCCAGTTCGCTCATGGCGTAGACGATTCGTCTCTGCACCGGTTTCAGGCCGTCGCCGATATTGGGCAGGGCCCGATCCAGAATCACGTACATGGAGTAGTCCAGGTACGCCTTCTCGGTGTACTCCTTCAGCGACAGGCGCTCGGAAGCCTCATAGACGGAAGTGTCGGTCATACTGCGTCGATCTCAATATAGGGTTCGCCAAAAGACGAATTATGGCGGCGATTGACGGAGGGTTCAAAGTGCAGGGCGGCGGGTCGCGCGGGAATACAGATATTCCCCGCGCCGATAGTCCCCCAAGCGGCGTCTGCACTGGGCTTTCACGGCTTCCCACCCCCAGGGCCGCCGGCGACGTTCTCAGCGGGAAAACTCCACCCGCGGCCGCCCGAAGTCCCCGCCGTCATAGTCCGGCGCACACTGAATAAACCGGTCCGGGAGTATACCGCCATCCAGCAGATAGCGGCTTACCGCCTGGCTCCTCTGCTCCGCCAGCCACTCGAACTCCCGATACTTGTCGGGGCTCGGCGCGCGGTAAAAACGCTCCCGCACCTTGCGCGCGGCGCGCAGGCTGACGGCCTGGCCGGGATAGAGTGCCTGCCAGTCGCGGGCATTGGCGATGCCGCACACCCCCGGGCGTGCCACCTGGTGCCTGCGCAAAATTTCAACCGCCCGCGCCAGTTGCGCTTTGGCGTCGTTATCCAGCTCTGCGCTACCGGGGGCAAAGTCCACCGGCGCTATGCGCACCCACTGGAATCTGGCCCAGGCCCGTTTCGCCAGGGTGTAAAAGCCCAGGGGTGTGAAATAGCTGAACAGGGTCTCGAGGATAGCCTGTTGCAGCAGGTGGCTGAAAATAAAGCTGAAGGAAAATTTCGGGTCGTACAGATCGCCGCTAACGGGCATGGAAAATTTGACGTTCTGCTGACCGTCCTCCAGCAACAGCAGGGCCACGTTGAGCGGTATCATGCTGGACTCCACCTGCAACTGGTCGCTGTCGCGCACCCGCCGTACCCGCGGCTTGTGCAGCGTGATGTCAACGCTGGCGTCCACCTTGTTGGAGCGGATTGCAATTTCGAACTGTGCGTCCATCTGCCCCTGCAAAATCTTAAACCCGAGCAGATTGGCAATATAAGGTGTGGCGGGAATCAGATTGGCGTTGAGCAGATAACCGCTGAGGCTCGCATCCCACTTTTTATTTGCCAGATAGTCGATTTCCCCCTGCACCTGCAGTTTCCCCTGCTGCCCCGGATGACCGCTGACGAACAGTCTCGCGGGCGCGTGGTGCGGGTAATTGCTGGCCCCGCGCAATAAAAGGTTTATGCCGTCCACCGGCACCCGGGCACCGAACTCACCCAAACGGTCCAGCCAGACAAAATTCCCCTCTTGCACCGCCAGTTCCTCCAGGCGATAGCGGAACCGCGGCCCCTCCGCCTTCCGCGCGGGCCTGTCCGCCCGGCTGTCCCCCCCGGTCAGCGCCGCAAAGCCGGCTCTCACCGGCAGATGTCCATCCCGGTCCCGCTCCAGTATCAATTTGGGCTGTCCCAGGGCGATACGGGACAGCTGCAGTGCCCGGCCGCTGCGCCCGTACCGCAGCTGTTCCATGCTCAAGCCCCCCACTTCGATGACCCAGGGATCCCGCTCAGCCTCAGCTCCGCGCGCTGGCCTGGCGATCAATTTTAAGTCTGCCGCCTGCAACAGGGCCAGTGTCAGCTTGTCGCCATCCCAGGAGAAGTCTTGCAACCTGGCGGACTGCAATTCCGACAGCTGCCATCCAGTGTGGTTTTGCAGCTGCAATTCCCCTAGCTGCAACTCCTGCAGGAAAAACTTCCCGCCGTCCGCCATACGCCCGTTCGCGGCCAGGCGCTCCGCGGACACACAGTGGTTCACCCGCGCAAAAACCCCATTGGGTATACAGCTTTCCAGATTTGCGACCCGCATGCCGCCCACTTCCACCCCCGCATCTCCAATGGTCAGTCGCGTCAGCGCCACTGCGCCCAATTGCAACAGCGGGGCGGGCAGGCCGAGTGGAGGATCGGCCTGGGTTACTTGAACTCCATCCACCGCCAGGTCGCGCACCACCAGTTGTGAGTCGGCGCGCTCCACAGCGGCGAAACGGACCGGACCAATCCGGTAACATGGGTGCATCCGCCGGCCCGCCGGGCCGACTAAGGTGGCGCAGCCGCGCAACTGAGTCAGGCTGCCGCTCAGTACCCGGTCCGCGCTCTGGTCCAGCACCGGCTGCTCCAGGTAGGCCTCTTCAATCCGCCAGGCATCCGAACCACTGCCGATACTGGCCTCACGCACGGAAATCACCCCGGTGGTCGAAAAAGGCGCTTCCAGGGACAGTGTCTGGATACCGGCCAGCCGTAACTCACTCAAGGCGGCACAGCGCCGCTGGCCACCGCTGGTGGAGGGCGGCAAACAACCGTCGAAGTCCCGCAGGGCAAAATCCTGCAGGCGGTAGCGGCTACCGCCGAGCCACTGCATCTGTTCCCAGGAAATACTTTTCAGCGACAACTGAGTTTCGTCGAGGCCGCTTGAACGGTAGACCAGCGGCGATGATTCCAGGGCCGCCAACTGCAGCGGTGGCAGGCCATCGATCAAGCCTATACGGCTGTCCGCCCGCAGGTGCAGACTCTGCATTTCCAGGCAGGCCTCCGGCGACTCGGTGGAGGGCCACCCGGCGCCGCCACATCCCCGCAGGTCCGTCAGCTGTACTGCGCCAAACCCGAGCGCCTGTGGGGACAGGGTAAGCGCGTCCACCGCGAGACCGGCGACACCCCAGGCCTCCTTATCCACCGCGGAGCGCAACTGTATGTCCGCCATTTCGAACCCGTTGTTCCCGGTACTGTTTAACTGTCGCAAACTCAAACAGTAGGGCGTCCCTTCCGTATCGCCGGCGGGCGGCAGACAGCCGTGCAGTTTTTCCAGTGAGAGTTTTTCCACCGCCAGTTCAGCGGGGCTGTCGCTCCGCCGATGCCAGGCCACCTCCAAGCGCGGCACCAGCAGCCGCTCCATACCCAGTAGCTCGGTGCCATCTATATCTGTCGCCCTAATAAGGTACACAGAGGATTCCGTCACCTTGGCGACCACCTGCTGGCGGCTCATCACAAGCGCAAATGGATTGCCAAAGCGGACGCGCCGCACCTCGACACAGCGAATACTGCCCGGCGTCGCCATGCCACCGGGTCGACAGGCTTCCAACTGCTGCAGGGACAGGTCCGGCGCTTCGAAGCGAAAGTCCCCGGGGGCATAACCCAGGCGCATTGCCGGCATACGCAACGCCTGCACTTCCAGCAGCTGCTCGCCACCGTAGCTGCGCGCCCTAGCCTCATCCAGCGACAACTCCGCCCCCTCCAGCGCAAAACCGGCTGCCGTATCCTCCCCCGCGCGGTTCCAGGCCAGTCGCAACGGCCGGCGCTGGTGCAGATTAATCAGGTCCATACAGGTGGGCATATGGGTAAAATCCCGGTACAAAGCCTCGGCCCAGCCCCGCGACAGGCAGCCGGACACCCGCGACAGGGACAGACTGTGCAGCTCGGCGCTGGGGTCCGCAATCGAACCAGGCCCACCGGCCGCCTTGCTGCCCCGGGCGCGGCGCCGCTCCAGCTCCTCCGGCAACAGGCCCTTTTCCGCCCCCGGCACACCGGCGTTGGAGCGAATCCCGGCCGCACCCGCAACTGTCCCGGACGCGAGCCCGGGGGAATGCTGCCAAAGGCCCTTGGCACCGGTCCGCACACGATAGAATCCCGCCCCGGTGTGGAGTTTCTCCACTAAAAGGCCCCCCTGGCCCCGCAAGCTATCGGCAAACAGCGCTCTTTCGGCGCGCAGTTCCCCCATTACCCAATAACCCCTGGCTCCCGGCTGCCAGACAAAGCCCCCATCGCCACTGAGCGCACTGACATCGGCACAGAGGGGCTCGTCGACCTGCCCCCAGATCCCGGCCGGTACACATCCCCGCAGCAGTTGCGCGGAAAAGTCCTGCAACAACAGAGGGCCCTCTCCGCGCATGGCATCAATCTGCCGCCAATGCAGCGCACGCAACTGCAACTGTGTTTCACCACCCTTTTGCAACCACAACCCGGCCAGCTGCAAGGGACCGCCGGACAGCCCCCAGGAGCTGTCTGCGGCCCGGGAGGGAAAACGCAGATCCAGACCTTCAGTCCCGTGCAAACTCTCCAGCCGCAGACAGTAAAAATCCCCCTGCGACAGGCGCCCCGGCAGACAGCCGGCGGCGCTGTCCAGGTCCAGTCCCGAGAGGGAGAGTTGACGGCTGGCGGCGCGGTAGCCGACACCCTCCAATTGCACGGCGTTGACGGTGAAGGGGTCGCTGTTGTCCCCAGCGACGTCCAGTACCTGCGTTCGCCGCAGGCGGCCGGGTCCCACCGCCACAAGGAGGGAATCCTTCCAGTCGAAGCTTACAGGAGCCGGCAGTTGCAGCTTGCCAGCGCGCACACAGAAATGCTGCCGGTGGTTGCGCCACTGTTTTGGACACCAGTCGAACTCCCGCGCCAGGCCGAGCTGCCAATCGAGTTTTTTTTGCGCGCGCACATAGGAAAAATCACCGATCGCCACCGAGCCGGCGCGCCAGTTCTGCCAGCGGCGGTTCTGGTAGCGCAGCACCAGGTCCCGCCCCTCGGCACTGTGCCAGCGCACCTCGGCGCCGGGACCAAAACCAAACTCAGCCCCCCCGCTGAGCTGCAACCGCCGGGCGGTGGCGCAGTGGCCGATCAAACGCCCCAGCGCCGGCAGTGCATCGGCCCAGCGCTGAGGCGGACAGCTGCCAAACCGGCTGAAGCGCGCATGGCCGACGGAGATCCGGTTGTCGGGCCGGGTAAAAAAACTTCGCGACAACTGCGCCCGCACCAGCACGGCGTCGGCCCTCCCGCTGCCCGCTTCCTCCGCCAGCAGGTCGCGCAGGTCCACTGCATCCGCGCCCAACTGCAGTTGCAAGCGCTGGTCGCCGCTGCGGCGCATGTCCAGCACCCAGTCTGCGGCGCTGAGTTGACCAACACCCACACAGCTCGGGGTGGACCACTGGGGTCGGTGTCGATAGCAAACACGGCTGTCGCGAATATCCAGCCGCCCGATCTCCAGGCGCAGGTTGCGGTCGCGCCGCTCGCCGCCCGGCACCAGCGACCAGCCACCGATATCCCAGGCCCGTCCAAATTCACTGGGGCTGGACTCCAGTTCCATGGATACGCCCCGCAGGTAGACCTGCTGTGCGCGCAGGCGCCCGCGCAACAGTTGCCACCAGCTGTAATCGAGCATCAGCTCGCGGGCAGTGAAGCGCTTCCCCCTTGCACCGCGCACAGACACCCCCTGCATCTGCACACGCAATTCGGGCAGAAACAACTGCTGAGACCCCACTTCCAGCGTCAGGCCGCGCTGTTCCAGCCAGGCTTCCAGACGGTTCACCAACAGGGCGCCGGCCATAATGTTTAGGATGCCGACCACCAGCAACAGACCCAGGAGCCACCACAACAGGCGCACATGACGGTGTGTCGAATTAGCCATATAGGGTGTTGGCATTATCAGTTAAGGCTTACAGAAATGAATTTCACGCAAGTCGCGGCTGCACTTGTGCCACTTAATTAAAGACCAGCGCCACTGGGGCCACCGCTTCCTTTTCGCCATAATGCACCCGCACTTGTGGCGACCCCTGTGGCAGGTGCCGAACCGATCGAACCCAGACGGAGACGACAGTTGATGCAGGCGCACCCAAATTATCAGGACCTGGTCCTCGTAGGCGGCGGACACGCCCACGCCATAGTGCTGCAGATGTGGGCCATGAACCCGCTGCCGGGCGCACGCCTGACCCTGGTTTCGCCGCAGATACAGACGCCCTACTCCGGCATGGTGCCGGGCCTGATCGCGGGGCACTACGAGTTCGACCAAACCCATATCGATCTGATGCGGCTGTGTCGGGCGGCGGGAGCGCGCTTTATCCGCGCGGCGGCGGAGCATATCGATCCGGTGCGGAGGAGAATTCACCTGCAGGGGCGCCCGGAGCTGGAATACGACCTGCTGTCGCTGGACGTGGGCTCGACGCCGGTGCAGAACCTGCCCGGCGCTGAGCACGCCACTCCGATCAAGCCCGTCGGCCGTTTCTATGCCCGCTGGCAAAGCCTTCAACAGCGGCTGAGGGAAAACCCCACCCCCACCAGCCTGGGCGTCGTCGGCGGCGGCGCCGGCGGTTGCGAACTGGCCATGGCCCTGGCCTGGGCACTGCGGGAACCTGTGGAGACCGGCGCTGTGCAGGTCCACCTGATTCACTCCGGTGAACAGATACCGCAAGGCTATCCGCCCATGGCCCGCAGGCAGGTGGCGCGGGAAATGACCCGGCTAGGGGTGCACGTCCACCGCAACTGGAAGGTGTCCGCCATCACCGCCGAGGGCCTGGTCAGCGACAGCGGCGAGCTGCTGCAACTGGATGAGGTGCTGCTGTGTACACCGGCCGGTGCGCCGGCCTGGCTGGCGAACTCGGAACTGGAACTGGATCAGCGCGGCTTTGTTCTGGTGGATACGCAGCTGCGCGCACTGGGGCAGCCGACGGTTTTCGCCGTCGGTGATGTGGCCAGTTTTGCCGCCTCTCCGCTGCCCAAGGCGGGGGTCTATGCTGTGCGCCAGGGACCTGTGTTATTTCACAATTTGCGCGCCGCCCTCACTAATCGTCCTATGCGGCAATACCGCCCGCAACAGCGCTTTCTGAGCCTGCTGTCCTGCGGCGGCAGGCGCGCGGTCGCGGTGCGCAACGGACTGGCGTTCGCGGGTGAACTCCCCTGGCGCTGGAAAGACGCCATCGATCAAAAATTTATGCACCGCTTCAGCGATCTGCCGGTGTCGATGAGTGAGTCCACCGCCGGGGCGGCTCAACCGCGCCACCGGCAGAGCATCGATCAGCGGGAGGGAGTCAGTCTGGCGGCTATGCGCTGCAACGGTTGCGGCGCGAAAATCGGGGCGGGAGTTCTGTCCGCTGCACTCCGGCGTCTGCCCCGGCAACAGTCGCGTTACCTGCTGCGTGGAGCCGGCGATGACGCCGCGGTAATGGAGCTGCCCCCGGGCCAGCTGCTGGTACAGAGTTCCGACCAGTTGCGGGCGCCGGTCAGCGACCCCTGGCTATGCGGCCGCCTGGCGGCGCTGCACGCACTTTCGGACCTGTTCGCAATGCACGCTCAGCCCATTGCCGCCCAGGCACTGGTGACCCTGCCCGCCGCCGCTGCGGAACTCACCCAGCGGGACCTGTACCAGTTACTGCGGGGGGCAGTGTACGAACTCAACCGACACCACTGTGTCCTGAGCGGCGGCCACTCCGCGGAAGGCACGGATCTGCAACTAGGTTTCACAGTGAATGGACTGGCGCAGCCGGGTGGGGTTGTAGAGAAGACCGGATTGCGTGCTGGCGATTGTCTTATTCTCACCAAACCCCTGGGAGTCGGCACTATTTTCGCCGCTGAGGGACAGGGCCAGGCACAGGGCCGCTGGGTCGCCCGGGCGATCGATTCCATGCTGCAAAGTAACGACACGGCCGCCCGCGTTTTCGCTGCCCACAGCGCTCACGCCATGACCGACGTCACCGGCTTTGGACTCTTGGGACACCTGCTGGAGATGCTGGGCGACCGGGTCGATTTGCGCGTGACGCTGATTGCGGACCGGCTGCCGCTGCTGGAAGGCGCAGCCTATTGCATCGAACAGGGCTGGCTGTCCAGCCTGGCGCCACAGAACGCTGAGGCCATGGACCGCATTGCCAACCCCCGGGAGTGGCAGTGCATACCGCAGGCCGCGCTGTTGATAGACCCGCAAACCTGCGGTGGGTTGCTGGCAGCGGTGCCTGCGGCCGGGGCGGAGGCATGCCTGCGGGAATTGCACCAGGCGGGACTGGAAAGCGCCGCCATTGTAGGATGTGTCACTGAAATCAACCAGGCCGACCGGGAGGATGACACATCCAACCAGCGGCCTGTACGGTTACTGCGCAGCGGCGACTGGCGGCAGCTGCTAACCCACAATTACCCCCCCAGCCGGTGAGGTAAGGCAGGCCCGGACCCCGATAATCTGGGAGCAAAGCTGTTGGGCGAAAGCCCGGCCGTTATCGGCGGCAAAACTGCACCGCTATCTTCGCTGTGGGAGTCGGATTTAGGTAATCGACAGGGAGAACCCCAATGAAAAATATCGTGATCGTCGGCGGTGGCGCCGGCGGCCTGCAACTGGCCACCCGCCTGGGCCATTACTTCAACTTTTCGCCCCTGCTGAAGCGGCGCCTCCAGACACCGGTGGCCAGTGTGACCCTGGTGGACAGAAATCGCACCCATATCTGGAAACCCCTGCTGCACCAGGTCGCCACCGGGGCACTGGACACCAGCCTGGACGCCCTCAACTACCAGGTGCACGCGCGGCGCAACGGCTTCCGGTTTGAACTGGGCGCGCTGCAAAAACTCCACCGGGAACGCAAAGCCATCGAACTGGCGCCGGTGCAGGACGAGGATGGCCGCGAGCTGGTCCCGGCCCGCGAAATCCCCTACGACCTGCTGGTGCTGGCGTTGGGCAGCCAGAGCAACGATTTCAATACCCCCGGTGTGCGGGAGCACTGTGTGTTTCTGGACAGTGCCGAACAGGCGCGCCGTTTCCACCGCCAGTTGCTGGACCGGTTCCTGCAGCTGGAAACCCACATCACCGAGCAAATACAAGTCGCCATTGTCGGCGGTGGGGCCACCGGGGTGGAACTGGCCGCGGAGCTGATGGATGCGACGCGCCAAATCGGCCGCTACGGACATATCCCGCGGGGTTCGCTGCAGGTGACGCTGCTCGAGGCCGGGCCCCACTTGCTGCCGGCGCTGCCGCCGCGTCTGGGCAACAATGCCGAGCGCGAGCTGAGCCGCCTGGGTGTGCGTGTGTTGACCGGCTGCACCGTGGCGCGGGCCGACGACAGGGGGCTGGTCACTACGGAGGGGGAATTCATTCCAGCCTCTCTGCGTCTCTGGGCCGCGGGGGTAAAAGCCGCCGACTTCCTTTCACAGCTGGACGGGCTGGCCACCAACCGCCTCAACCAGATAGAAGTCACCCCCGAGCTGGTCTCCACCACCGATGCGGATATATTCGCCATCGGGGACTGTGCCGGGTGTATCGACAGCGCCTCGCAGCGGGTGCCACCGCGCGCCCAATCCGCCCAGCAGATGGCGGTCACTGCGGAGAAAAATCTCATCGCCAGGATCGAAGGCCGGCCTCTGCAACCTTTCCGCTACCGCGACCGCGGCTCTCTCGTATCCCTCAGCAAGTACACTGCGGTGGGTAACCTGATGGGCGCGCTGGTAAAGGGCAGCCTGACCATCGAGGGGCGTCTGGCGGGTCTCGCCTACCGTTCCCTCTACCGTATGCACCTGGCGGCGATACACGGCTGGCCCAAGGCGATGCTGATCTACCTGATCGGCCAGGCCAACCGCTTTGTGAAGCCGCCGCTGAAACTGCACTGAGTAGCGCGCTAGAATCCCATCCAACGCCGGGGCGCTGTTCTGTCACCCCGGCCTTGCACCCCGGAGAGCAAATGCAATACCAGCAGATAGTGGTCCTGACCGGCGCCGGGATTTCCGCCGAGTCCGGCATCCGCACCTTTCGCGACGCCAACGGATTGTGGGAAAACCACCGCCTTGAGGATGTAGCCACACCGGAGGCCTTCCTGCGCGACCCGGCACTGGTACAGCGTTTTTACAATGCGCGCCGCCGGCAGCTATTGTGTGGGGACACGGCGCCCAACCCCGCCCACAGGGCACTGGCAAGACTGGAAAGGGAATTTAACGGCGAGTTTTTACTGATCACGCAAAACATCGATGACCTGCACGAGCGCGCCGGCAGTCACAATCTGATCCATATGCACGGGGAGCTGTTGCAGGCCCGCTGCAGCAGCAGCGGCACCCTGTTTCCGTTACGGGAAGACTTGTCCACAGAAGCCCTGTGCCAATGCTGCCAGCTGGCCGGCACCCTGCGCCCCCATGTGGTCTGGTTTGGTGAAATGCCGCTGGAAATGGAGCGGATATATGAAGCGCTGAGCCACTGCGACCTGTTTGTCAGCATAGGGACATCCGGCAATGTGTACCCGGCGGCGGGTTTCGTCGAATGCGCTAACTTGGCCGGAGCCCACAGTGTCGAACTGAACCTGGAGCAGTCCGAGGTGGGCGACGCTTTCGCCGAGCACCGCTACGGCCCCGCCTCAGAAGTGGTGGAAACATTTGTCCAGCAGTTACTGGAACCCCGCAACCCATAGAAAAACCGTCGCGCTGGGCAAGGTAGCGCCTTGCCAGCGGTGCCACAGGCTCCTCTGAGACAGTACTGAATTAATCAGAGCTTCTCTAAGTGCCAAACAGACTATAAGAGCTGATAGCGCGCAGTTTGATTTCGAAATGGCAAAATGGAAGCAATCCGTTACCAACTACACCAGCCTTTCAGCGGCGGCATATCCTGGTACCCGATTAATGCGGCACCTTATTAGGGTCCCGCATTAATAAAATAATTATACAAATCTATTTGATTGCCCTACCTGGCCCGGGAATTCAGATCTTCCACTCCTGCACAGTTTCCAGACCATGCTCCTCGATCCATTCGTTCAATTGCTTGGGATTGCGCTTTTTCTTCTCGATGGTGGCACCGGTATAGGGATTGCGATAGTGGCCGGTCTCCAGTTTTGGCTCACTCGGCTTGGCGGTCGCGGCGCGTTTACGGCGGGGCGTTTCGCTGCTTCTCTTAAGCGAGCGGGCCACACGCGTCTTCAGGGTCTGGACATAATCCGGCGCGTTTTCATTATCCAGTTGCGCCACCAGCCATTCAACGATTTGCTCCCCGCGCGCGACGTATAGCTCCTCCTCCTCCATTTTGTATTCGGCTGCCAGGTTTACCAGTGCTTTATCAAAAGCGATCACACCCGCCTTCCTGTGTTCCGCCAGGGCCTTTTGCTCCTGCAATTCCTCGATCTTTGCCTGGTGTTCAGCAATCTGCATCTCGATCTGATCGTACTCTTGAAACATTAAAACAACCTCATTGGGACCATAATTTTGATAATTAAGTATAAATTCCGGGCACCACCTGACTGCGGCCCGGCTATTCGTAATAACGAACATTTGCCCGGGTTATTGACCCGACAAACAAACCACTCGTCGGATCAACGCGGCACAGGGCGGTGCCACAACCAGCCAAATGCCGGCTGACCCCTGAAATACAGGCAAATCCTCAGGATTACGCCGGTATTTCAAGAGCGATCATCAGATAAGTCATATACGACTTATTTGATCCCCGGATTAACAGCTATTGTCATTGCGGACAAAACCGTATTGACGTCGCGATTGCAATGTGCAATGGCTATACGGGTATCATCCTAATTAAACTGTCAGTGGAATTAACGGCACTGATATAACCACATGAGCCTTTGCAATACCGTTACTTCGCTTTCCGGAGTTTGGAGTCGCCTTACGCAAAACATTCAAGGCACCACGACCGACTGCAAGTAAATTCCCCTGGTCGTCGTTGCGCATAATAAGGGCTTTGCGTCAGATATCAACCGCTAATGACACTATTGTAGCCGGCAATTACCATTTGATAAGGGGATATGTGACACCTGTGATATACATGTGATATTTGAAGCTTGGTCGAACGCCATTACTGACCTAAGCTTCAATTCGAACCACAACAGCTCCAGATGCCATGTCCAGAAAGCGAGATATGCACCATATTCCGACCCTGGCGGCACTAATGACGCCGTTTCCCTACCATATCGATATTAACGCCACTGCGGAGTCGGCGCTGGCGCTGATGGAAGAACACAATGTGCACCATCTGCCGGTGACCCGCGACGGCGACTTGGAAACGGTCATATCCCGCAACAATATCGAGCGGGCCAGCTCCCCCGGTCACCGGCTGGAGGAACAGCAACTCTATGTCTCCGACCTCTGTGCGCGACGCCCCTACATAGCCGACATTCACGACCCCCTGGACCGCATACTGCTGGCGATGGCCGATACCGGTATTGGCTCGGTCCTGGTGATGCGCGAGGGCGACCTGGCGGGCATTGTCACAGTCACCGACGCCCTGCGTTTTTGTGGCAACTATCTCGCCGAGCTGGCGCAACCGGTGGACGACTCCGTCGCCTGACAGCTGGCGCCGGCCGCAGTTACAGCGGCCACACCCACAACAGCATGGGCACGCTGACCAGCACCACCAGAATTTCCAGCGGCAGGCCCATGCGCCAGTAATCGCCGAAACGGAATCCCCCCAGACCCAGTATCAACATATTGTTCTGGTGCCCCACCGGGGTCAGAAACGCACAGGAGGCGCCTATGGCCACCGCCATCAGGAAACTGTCCGGATTCGCCTGTAGCTGCTCCGCGACACCGATGGCGATGGAACACATCACCGCTGCCGTGGCGGCGTTGTTCATAAAATCCGACAGGGTCATAGTGATCACCAGAATCAGTACCAGCGCCACCAGCGGCTCTCCCTGAGCCAGGGTATCCAGCAGGCCCCGGGCCACCAGGTCCGCGGCGCCGGTGGTCTCCATCGCCTGCGCCACCGTGATCAGCGCACCCAAAAGGACCAGCACAGAGCCGTCGATGGCGTCGTAGACACCCCGCCAGGGCACCACTTTCAGGGCCATGAAAGCCAGTACACAGGTGGCGAAGGAGATGGCGGCAGGCAGCAGGCCGAAGGTGGCCCCCGCCACCGCCAGGGCCATCGCCACCAGTGCCACCGCCGCCTTTTCCTTGTTGGGGATACTGATATCGCGAAACGCCAGCGGCACACAGCCCTTGTCGGCGGCCAACGTATTGATGTCGTCGTCGGTGCCCATCATCAGCAGCGCGTCCCCGGCCAGCAGCGGTGTGGAACGCAGTCGCCGCACAGTGCGCCGCCCCTGGCGGGACAGGGCGAGCAAATTGACTTCGTAATGACTGGGCAGGTGGAGGTGCTGGACGGTTCGGCCGATCAGGGACGAATCCGGCATCACCACCAGTTCCCGCAACTGTACCTCTTCGCCACCGGTCGCTCTGTCCCTTTCCTTGCCGCGCTTGGTCGCGCCGCTTGTTTTCCCGTCGGCGTTCGCTGCGACGGACTTCCCCGCACTGCCCCTGGCCTCCGCCTCCCGCGCCCCCTTTTGCGCATCGCCCTGGGCCGGCCCCCCGGCCAGGGTTAAACCAAGGCTCGATATAACCGATGAGAGCGCCTCCGGCTCCGCTTCGATCACGAGAATATCACCGGCGTTGACACGCTGCCCCGCGCGGGCGGCGGCAACCCGCGCGTCGTTGCGCACTATACCGACCACCTGCGCGTCCTCCTCCACCAGCAGGCGGGTGATCTCCCACACCGTTTTGCCCGCGGCGGCACTCTTCTCCCCCACCAATGCCTCGGTAAGGTAGGTGCCGGTATCAAAAGTGGCGGCACCCACCTGACCCCGTGCCGGCACCAGCCGCCAGCCGATCAGGCACACGAACAGCACCCCCACCATAGCCACCACCAGCCCCACCGGCGTGAAGTCGAACATGCCGTAGCTGCCGACCCCGGCGGTGGCTCGAAACCCGGACACTATGAGGTTTGGCGGCGTACCGATGAGAGTGGTCATACCGCCGAGGATGGTCCCAAAGGAAAGGGGCATCAGCACTTTGCCGGGCGGCAATTCATGCTTCTCCGCCACATCCGCGGCCACCGGCATCAGCAGCGCCAGGGCACCGACATTATTCATAAATCCCGATAGCAACGCTCCCACGCCGGTGAGCGCACCGATCGCCAGCACCTTGCCGCCACCGCTGGGAATCATCCGCTGGGCCAGCGCATCCAGTGCCCCGGTGCCCTGCAGGCCGCGGCTGAGCACCAGTACACAGGCCACGGTAACCACCGCCGGGTGGGCAAAACCGGCAAACGCGTCCTGCGGATCGATCAGGCCGGTAAAGACACAGGCGAGCAGGGATGCCAGGGCCACCATATCGTGCCGCCAGGCCCCCCAGATGAAGAGGGCCACGGTAACAGCGAGAATCACCAGGATGATCAGTTGAGCTGCGGTCATAAGCGGCACTTCTTACCCACGCCGGTGACAGGAGAGAAACCCATTCATTCAGGTTACACTGGCGGGGGAAATTGGGAGGTGTAATTTGTGCCAGAACACGGCTGACTATCGACAGCTTTTTCTCGACGATACTCCGCTGATGGACGTGCGTGCGCCGGTGGAATTCGCGCGCGGCGCCTTTCCCCAGGCACGCAACCTGCCGTTGCTGGACGACCGGCAGCGCGAGCTGGTGGGTACCGAGTACCGGCGCGCCGGCCAGGCGGCGGCGGTGGCGCTGGGCTGGAAGCTGGCCACCGAGGAGGTGTTGGCGCAGCGGCTGGCGCAGTGGCGCGCCTTCGCAGCCCGCCATCGGGCTGCTCACCTCTACTGTTTCCGCGGCGGTCTGCGCTCGCGCACCGCCCAGCAACTGCTGCGGCAGAGCGGTATCGAAATGCCGCTGGTGAAGGGTGGTTACAAGGCCATGCGCGCCTTTCTGCTGCAACAGCTGGAAGCACATTGCGCCGGGTTACCGCTGGTGGTGATTGGCGGCCACACCGGCAGCGGCAAGACGGATTTGATCCGGCGCGCCGGCCGCGCACTGGATCTGGAGGGCATAGCCCACCACCGTGGCTCCAGTTTTGGCCGCACCCGACATGCGCAACCGGCTCAGATCGATTTTGAAAACCGGGTCAGCATCGACCTGCTGAAACTCGCGCAGGGCAGAGGACCTGTCTTTGTCGAGGACGAGAGCCGCCTGATCGGCCGCTGCGCACTGCCGCCGGTATTGCAGCAGGCCATGGCGGCGGCGCCCAGGGTGCTGGTGCTGGAGTCGGTGGAAAAACGCGCGCGGCGCATAGTCCGCGATTACGTCGCCGACGCCCTGGAGCGTTTTGCGGATGCCGATCAGGGCCCCGAGCTGGCCCTGGGAGAGGAACTGAGAGAGAGCCTGGGCCGGATTCGCAAGCGCCTCGGCGACCTGCGCCACCGGCAGCTGGACGCCCAGTTGCAGGACGCCAACCGGGAGCTGCGTGAAAACGGCACCACCGAAGCCTTTATCCCGCTGGTGATGGCGCTGCTGACGGACTACTACGATGGCGCCTACGACTACCTGATGCAGAAGCGGCCCGGGGAAATTCTGTTTCGCGGCGACTTCGATGAAGTGGCCCAGTGGCTGGTGACAGGCTCCTAGCCAGGGCCTGTTGACATTAAAATGGCCTGCTAGGGGCTGGCCGCGCTGCGGTTTAACCCAAAGCGCCGCGCCATGATCCAGTCCCGCAGGCCCCGCGGCAGCCAGCGCACCATCCACGGCAACAGGCGGCTTTTGTTCCCCAGCCGCACCACTGCCGGGGGGCGCTTGCGCAGCAGCTCGCTCACCAGCCTGCGCGCCAGAGTACTGGCCAGGGTGGCGTCCTGCTGCGACAGCTGGGCGCGCGCGCGCACCGCCTCTTCCTGGCGTTTGTACCAGGAGTCCGGCGCCAGCAAACCGCGCAGGGACACTTCCGCATGGCGGCCGAACTCCGACGCTATGGCGCCCGGCTGAACCGTCATCACCCGTATCCCGAAAGGTTTCAGCTCCAGCCGCAGCACATCCGAGAGACAGTGCAGCGCCGCCTTGGAGGCGCTGTAGGCGCCGGAGAAAGGGGTCGGCATCACGCCGGACACGGAACCGATATTGCAGATGATGCCGCGCCGCGCCAAGCGCATCAGCGGCGTACAGGCGCGGATCAGCGCCATGGGTGCAAAAACATTGGTGTGGAACTGGTGTTCGAAGGTGCGGGTATCCAACTCCAGCAGCGGCCCCATCTGTCCGTAGCCAGCGTTGTTGATGAGGATATCGAGACGGCCGTAGGCGGCCCGGAGGGCGTGCACCACCCGACTGATATCGGCCGGTGAATTCACATCCAGCGCCTCGGTGGCAATGCCCAGGTCCGCCAGTTCCTGCAGGCTCTCCGGGCGCCGCGCAGTGGCGATCACTATGGTGCCGCGGCGGTGCAGGGCCAGTGCGAGTTCGCGCCCGATGCCGCTGGAGCAGCCGGTGATCAGTGCGACCCTATCCGGCACCACATAGCCCCGCCCTATCTGCGCCAGGCTGTCGGCGGCAAACTGGTGATCGGACGGGCGAAATCTGGACGCCGGTGCCTTGCTCACAGAAACTACTCCGGTTGTGTCTCGCCTACCCCCGGTTGGAAATGAGGGTTCTCTATGATCCCGAAGATATTGCCGTCCGGATCGAGGAAAGTCGCCATCAGAATGCCATCCCCCACGTCCACCACCTCGCTGTGCTGCCTGGCCCCCAGGGCGCTGATACGCTCGACCTGGGCGGCCATATCGCTGACACCCCAATAGGCGACTACGCCATCCGCGCGGCTGGTGGCGCTGCGAGCGTCCGGATTCAGCCCCAGCTCATAGCCACCGACGTTGAAGCCGACATAACACTCAGAGTCAAAATAGGGCTCCTGCTGCAGCAATTCGCAGTACCAGGCCCTGGCGTCGGCGATCCGCGTGACACCGTAAATCACCGTGCGCAAACCGAGAAACTGTCCCATCCCGAGACCTCGTGCCTTGTTGTTTTCTCCCCCCGCTCGGGGAGGCTCCCACTCAGGACAGCGCCTGCTCCAGCTGTTCCAGCAGGTCCAGCGGCTCCAGCTCCACACCCTCCAGGGCGCCGTTCCAGTTGATACCCACCAGCAGGACATCCTCGTGCATACCCGTCAGCCAGTCGTCCATGAATTCCTCCAGGGCTATGGCAACCGGTTGGTAGCCACTCCATTCGCCACCCGCGTGCACCTCGGCAAAAGCCTGCAGGGACCAGAAGGGCATGACATCGGTTTGCGGATGTCGCTCGGATTCGCACAGCGCGAATCCCTCCTCCCCCTGCAGTGCCCAGACACAGCCCTGGGCGGTCGCCTCCGGTAGAAAGCGCGCGCAGTTGGCTTCGAAATCGTCTGTCAGGGGCTCGACTTGCATGGCACCGGGACCTCGGGAGTTTTTCGCAGTGTACGTCAGATCGGCGCCACTGGGTAAGGGCTCAGCAGCTTTAAACGGTGCCACAGGCCCTAGGGAACCTCTGATTAAGTCAGTACTGTCTCAGCGGAGCCTGTGGCGCCACTTGGACCTTGTTGCTCCGCTCGTCAAGGACAACCAGCCTTGACCTTCGCGCAGCGCCTTGCCAAGCGGTGCCACAGGCTCCGCTGAGACAGTACTGACTTAATCAGAGGTTCCCTAGACCACCAGCCGGTGGCCATTGTCGCGCAGCCAGCGCCGCAGTTCGCGGTAATCTGGGCAGACACTCTCCACCTGCCGCCAGAAGGCGCGGCTGTGGTTGTGATGGTGCAGGTGACTGACCTCGTGTGCCACCAGATAATCCACCACCGCCTCCGGGGCCAGGCACACCAGCCAGTTGTATTGCAGTTCGCCGCCCAGGCTGCAATGACCCCATTTGGTCTTGGTGCGCCGCACTTTCACCGCGCAAAACTGCGCCCCCGTGAGGGCCGCCAGCTCCTGCGACTTGTGTGTCAGCAGCGCCAGCGCCTCGCGCTTCAACAACCGGTGCAGGGCCGGGCGCAGCTGGGCGGCATCCGGTTTCCGCGCCCGGGTGAACACCGCCAGGACGCCGTCTTTCACTCCGCTGTCGGCGGGGTCTGCAGCGCGCTGCAAACGGTGTGCACGCCCCAGCCAGGGAATAGTTTCACCCAACTGGTAGAGATAGGAGGGGATTTCCCGCGCGCGCTCATCGGCGCGTACAAGCTGGGCGCGCACCCACTGGATATTGTCGCGCAAAAACTGGTGTCCGTGGCGCTCGGCGCAGCGTTGCGGAATGCGCACCTCCACACCTGTCGCCGCCATTACCAAACCCAACCGTTTGCGCCGGGTCGAACGGACCAGCCGATAGGGTATGCCTGCAAACGTAAACCGCTGCGCTTCGCTCATCACCGCTGGTAGGCCACCACCGCCATGGTGATGCGGGAGATACAGCAGAGCTTTCCACGGGGGTCGCTGATATGAATCTCCCACACCTGGCTGCTGCGCCCTATATGCACCGGCCTGGCCGTGCCCGTCACCAATCCCTCCGCCACCGGGCGCAGGTGATTGGCATTGATTTCCTGACCGACGCAATAAAAGCTCGCGGCGTCCACCACCAGGTTGGCGGCAACGGAGCCCAGGGTTTCCGCCAACACCACGCTGGCGCCACCGTGCAGAATCCCCTGGGGCTGACGGGTGCGCCGGTCCACCGGCATAGTGGCCGTGAGGTGTCCGTCACCCAACTCGGTAAATACCATGCCCAGCAGGCCGGGCATCACATCGGCGACCAACAGGTTCAGTTCCTCAAGGGAAGCCCGACTCTTCCAGATTGCCATTTCTACAGAGGCTCCTTGTGGTTGCCGCCGCACCCATCACCCTTCTCAGCCGAAGCGCTTGTCCGCCACGAAGGGGTTGCTGCGACGCTCCTGGCCAAAAGTGGACATGGGACCGTGGCCGGGAATAAAGCGCACCGCATCCCCCAGTGGCCACAGCCGCTCGGTAATGGAGCGGATCAGGGTATCCTGGTCACCGCGGGGGAAATCCGTGCGGCCGATGGAACCGGCAAACAATACGTCCCCCACCAGCGCCAGCTTGCCCGGTGGGTAAAAGAAAACCACATGCCCCGGGGTATGGCCGGGGCAGTGATGGACCTCCAATGTCTCGTCCCCCAGGGTCACTGTGTCGCCCTGTTGCAGCCAGCGGTCCGGTGTAAACGCCTCCACTGCGGGAAATCCGAACATCTGTGCCTGTAAAGGCAACTGCTCGATCCAAAAAGCATCTTCCTTGTGGGGCCCTTCCACAGGCAATTGCAACTGTTTCACCAGTTCCACTGTGCCACCCACATGGTCCAGGTGGCCGTGTGTGAGCAGAATTTTTTCCAGCTTCAGTCCGCGCTCCGCCACCGCGGCGAGAATCCGCTCGACATCGCCGCCGGGGTCCACCACCGCTGCGCGCTTGGTGTCCTCACACCACAACAGGGTACAGTTCTGCTGAAACGGGGTAACCGGAACCGTGTGAAATTGAAGAGCCATCTAGAGCCTGTAACTGCTTGATTTGTTGTGGAGAGCTTGCGGACATAGGCCGCAAATCCGGGCTTAAAAGCCAGAGAAGCCTTGCAGCAACCTGCTAACCGGAAAATATGCGCGACAATATTATACTACCGCCTCTACAACTCCAGCCCTGCGCGAGGAGCGGCCGCTGTCGCCGGCCTTTTTTAACAACTGGCGCAGGTCCTCCAACAGCGCCTGCTGTACCAGTGCACTGTCCCAGTAGCCAGCGTGGGCAGTCCATTGCGGCCCCCAGTGGCCGCCGCTCCAATCGGACAAGGGCCGGGTCTCGTAGTCGCGATAAACTGCCTGGTTGTACGACGGGCTCAACGGCTTTAGCGGCCAGCCGAATGGGTCGTCCGGGTGATAGAAATTCTTCCAGCGGAAATGATAACCGCGGGTATCCGCAGTGACCGCCTGGATCTGGTCCCGCGGCAGGCCCGCGCACCACAGCGGATTGGTGGGCCCCAGGGTGTACCAATGGCTGAGAGTTTTGAAGCGCAGGAACAGATCCCGCCCCGACCCCTTGTGCACGCCCCGCGGGCCGCCGTCGCGCCAGATGCCATGGTTGACGGTGGGGCGCTGTGCGTCCCAGAGGTAGTTGGACAGGTTCACGCAACCCACTGAATGGGTCAGCAGGATCACCGGCGCCTGGTCGCCCGCCGCGGCAGCGGCCTTCTCCAAACCGGCGTAGATCGCCTGCTGGCCCTTGTCGTAGTTGCCGCCGCGCTGCTGTATATCCTGCAGCTGCGCGGCGCTTTCGGCCATACCGTGGAGCAGGAATTTGCGCGCGCGTATGAAATCCATATCGCGCTTTTGCATCGCCTCGCCCACCCGCTCGATATTGTTTTGCAGATGTCCCTTGCACAGAATGCTGCCGCAGTACAAGCGCGACCAGTCCTCATCCCCAAGACCCTGCCGCAGTGCGGTAAACAGAGGTTCGGCAACGTTCTCGTCCACCGCACCCATACCCTGTGCCGCCAGGATGACTATATCGGCCATATTCGCCCCTGATAGATATTGTGGCACTGAGGAAGACCGTTCAGTGCCTTTCGTTATTGTTAGAAAGCCGGCACCGCTGAATCGAGTGAAAGTAACACTTACACCGACAGTTGAAAAGCGAGCGGTCACGCACCCCGGGGTGGGCGGCAGTAATAGCCAAGCCGGTTTCTTGGTGCATAATGTGGCCACCACTTCAATCCATGCGAGCGATCCGCGCTGAGCGATGTTACTGACCTCGAAATACAGCCTGCCCGACTGCCCCGAACACACGCTGGAAAGACCCCGCCTGCTGTCGCGGTTGAGGGAAACCTCCGCTGACCAGTTGCTGATGGTCACGGCACCCGCCGGGTACGGTAAAACCACGCTGATCTCCTCCTGGGCGGCGGGCCTGGAATCCCCGATCGCCTGGTTCTCCCTGGATGCCAGCGACAATGACCCCCGCCAGTTCTGCCGCTACCTGGTGGAGAGTGTGCACAGGGCCACCGGCAATGGCGTACCCGAGACCCACGCCCTGCTCGCTGCACAGCAGCGTCCAGACCCAGCGCTGATGATCAGCCAGCTGCTGGCGGAGCTGCGCAGCCTGCCCAGTGAATTGCGCATAGTGCTGGACGATTATCACCATATCGACAACGACAAAGTACACAGCGCCACCCGCTTCCTGCTGCGACACGCCCCTGCCGGCGTGGGCATCGCCCTCACCAGTCGCAGCCAGCCGCCGCTGGGCCTGGCCGCGCTGCGGGTGCAGGGGCGCCTGCTGGAACTGGACAGCGCCGAACTGGCGCTCAACAGCGGGGAGATTGCACAGCTGCTGCGGCAACGCCTGCCATTCACACTGGAAAGCGATCGCGTCGAACAGCTGTTGCAATTGAGCGAGGGCTGGCCGCCGGCGGTACAGCTGTTCGCCCTGTCCGTGCGCGACCGCCAGGCGGTGGATCGCTACCTGGGCGAGCTGGAGCAGGGGCATAGCCATATCCTCGACTACCTGGCCGAGGAAGTGCTGGAACGACTCGAACCGGAATTGCGCGAACTGCTCGCCTGTACCTCGATTCTCACCCGGATCAACGCTGAATTGGCTCAGGCGCTCAGCGGCCAGAGCGGCGGACAGCTGCTGCTGGAACAGGCCGCTCAGCGGGGTCTCTTTCTGCAGGCTCAGGACTCCAGCCGCCAGTGGTTCCGCTACCATCCGGTCTTCGCCCGCTTCCTGCAGCGCCAGCTCACCGACGCGAGCCGCGTGCAGGATCTGCACCGCCGCGCCAGCGACACCTGGCTGCAGCTGCACCAGCCCCTGGAAGCGCTGCGCCACGCCCGCGCGGCGGAGGATGGCGAGCGACTGCAGCGACTCCTGAGCGAGCGTGGCGAACAGTTTCTGCGCGAGGGGCAGACACGCCTGCTCAGCGACTGTCTGCGCTGGCTGGGGCCCGGCGAATTGCAGCGCAGCGCCCGCTTTACCCTGCTGGCCGCCAAGATGGCCAGGGACAATTTCGAATACCCCCAGTGCGAAAAATTCCTCGCCGCCGCCGAGAGCTGGTTGCAGCGGGAGGACCCAGAACAGTGGCGCGACTTCGAGGGCGCCTTCGCCACCATGCGCGCCCAGACTGCCGTGGCCCGCGGCCAGACTCTGCAGGCAAAGGAATACGCCCAGGAGGCCCTGGGCTTGCTGCGGCCGGAGCAGCTCGGCGAGCGTATCGCCGCCCTGTTAGTCACCGGCGAAACCGGTTTTTGCCTGGGCGAGGTGGAGACCGCCAACACCCACCTGCTCGAAGTGGAGGCACTGGCAGTAGCGGAACAGGATTACCCCAGCGCCGCCTGGGCCATCTGCCAGCAGGCCGAGATCGCCATCGCCCAGGGCCTGTGGAAAAAGGCCGCCGGACTGCAGCGACGCGCCCACCAGCTGGTGGAAGACCAGCGGCTGGGCAGCCTGCCGATCTCGGAATTTATCTACCGGCTACGCAGCCTGCTGGAGTGGGAGAGATGCGACCTGGACGCGGCCGCCAATTCCGCCCGCCGCGGTATGCAGATCAACCGCAAGGTAGGGGAGCGCTGGCTGCTGCCGGAATACACCACCCTGCTGAAGGTGGCGGCTGCCCGGGGCGAGCGCGGCGAGTCCCTGGAGTGGCTGGCGCGTATCGACCGGTTGCTGGCGGGCGAGCGCTATCATCGCGACTGGGTCGCCAACGCGGACGCCGTGCGAATCCGCGTTTGGCGCGTCCTGGGCCAGCAGGCCGACATCGCCGCCTGGCTGGAACAGACGCAGCCGGTGTCCGACCGCCCCAGCAACCACTTCGAACAGTGCCACGGGCGCAACCATGTGCGCGCCCTGATCGAGCTCCACCGCTGGTCCGATGCCAACCGGCTGCTGAGCCGCCTGCAGCAGATGGCGAGCGAGTGTGGACTGGTCACGGACGGTTTGCGCAACCTTGTGCTGGAAGCGCAGCTGCTGTGGCTGCGCGGGCAGCGCGATAACGCTTTGGAAGCCATGCGCGAGGCGCTGGGCATCGCCGTGGAGCGGGACTTTACCGCCAGTTTCCTGCAGCTGGGCAAGCCCCTGATCGTCATCCTGAAAGCGCTGCCGGACCGGGATCTCAGCGATGCGCAGCGCGACAAGGCCCAGGGGCTGATCCGCCTGGCGCAACAGCAGCCGGAGCTGGACGGCGGTATCCGTATCGAGCTGGATGAAACCATTATCCGCGAGATACTCGACAGCGACGCAGTACCCGACTTTCTGCGCCACTCCCCGCTGACTCCGCGGGAGTGGCAGGTGTTGAATGCCATCCACTCCGGGCTGTCAAACGAGCGCATCGCCCGTCATTTCAAAGTGGCACCGAGTACCATCAAGACCCACATTCGCAGCCTCTACCAAAAGCTGGACGTCAAGGACCGGCAGGAGGCCATAGCCCTGGCGGAACAGATGTTGCGCTCGATCCAGGACCGGCCTCTGGATTGATGCCCTCTCCTCCCCCACCCAGGGAGGAGGCACAGGCCCGGCGGGGAGCGCCATAATCAATCCTGGAAGCGACAATCCTATGGGCAGTAGTCATGAGTGGTAAAAGCACCGCATGGTGGCGCAACAGTGTTATCTACCAGATCTACCCGCGCAGCTTTTGCGACGCCAACGGCGACGGTATCGGGGACCTGCCCGGCATAACGCAGAAACTCGACTATGTGCAGTCTCTCGGGGTCGACGCCATCTGGATATCGCCGTTTTTTAAATCCCCCATGGCGGATTTCGGTTACGACGTATCCGACTACCGGGATGTGGACCCGCTGTTCGGCGACCTGGACGATTTCGACCGTCTTATCGAGGCGGCTCACCAGCGCCATCTCAAAGTCATTATCGACCAGATTCTCAGCCACTCCTCCGATCAGCACCCCTGGTTCCGGGAGAGCCGCTCCAGCCGCGACAACCCCCGCGCCGACTGGTACGTCTGGGCCGACCCCAAAGCGGACGGCAGTGTGCCAAACAACTGGATGTCCAATTTCGGCGGCACCGCCTGGCGCTGGTGCAGTCGCCGCCGTCAGTACTACCTGACCAACTTCCTCGAACAGCAGCCGGACCTGAACCTGCACAACCCGGCAGTGCAGACGCAGCTGCTGGCGGACCTGAAATTCTGGCTCGACCGGGGTGTGGATGGTTTTCGCCTGGACGCCATCAACCACGCCTTCCATCACCAGTCCCTGGCCGACAACCCCCCACGACCGCCGGCACTGGACGAGAAAGGGCTGCCGCCCGTCAACACCTACCGCTACCAGTGGCATGTCTACGACAAGTCGCAGCCGGAAAACCTCCTGTTTTTGCAACGGGTGCGCCAGCTGCTGGAGCAGTATCCGGGCGCGGTGGCCATGGGTGAAGTGTGCGACGACAAAACCCAGGAGATCATGGCCGACTACACCAGTGGCAAGCGGCTGCACATGGCCTATTCCTTCGACCTGCTGGCGGAGGATTGCAGCGCCGACTTTCTGCGCGAAACCCTGCACAAGAACCGCCGCGTAATCGCTCAGGGCTGGCCCTGCTGGTCCATCGCCAACCACGATGTACCGCGCCCCATGACCCGCTGGAACAAAGGCTTCAGCAACGAACAGGCCAGGGCCCGGTTGCCGCTGTTCCTGTTGATGCAACTGACCCTGCGCGGCAGCGTGTGTCTCTACCAGGGCGAGGAACTCGGCCTGGAGGAGGCCGATATCGCCTTCGAGGATCTGCGCGACCCCTACGGCATCAGCCTGTGGCCGGAGTTCAAGGGCCGCGACGGCTGCCGCACCCCCATGCCCTGGGTCGACCACGGCGAGATCAACGCCGGCTTCTCCAGGGTCAAGCCCTGGCTGCCGGTTCCGCCGGTGCATCGCGGCAAGGCGGTGAGTATTCAGGAAGAAGACCCGGGCTCGACGCTGAACCAGTTTCGCGCCCTGCTCAACTGGCATCGCCAGTGGCCTGGGCTGGCGGTGGCGGAGCAGGAAGCCATTGAAGATGGCGGCGCGCTGCTGTTGTTCTGTCGCCGCGCTGAAACCGAAGAATTTTTCGTGGGCCTGAACCTGGGCGCCGGCGACGAAACCCTGACCCTGCCGGCCCGGTTTGCCGACGCTGAGGACATCACCCCCGCTATACTGCCCGGCCGCTGCAGTGCCGGCCAACTGGACCTGCCCATGGCCGGCGCGCGGGTATTGCGCCGCCCCATAAGCCAATAGGGAACCCGGCAATCCAATAGGCGATCTCTTATCCGTTGGATTGTCGCTCCTGAAAGCCTGCACAACTCCGCAAAATCACTGGCTGCTCATGGACTTGCGCCGGCCCCCGCCCGACGGCAGTACCTCCTTGCAGCGCATTAATCCGGTCACCAAATAAATCGGCGGGGACTTCCGACACAGCCCAGACGCGGCAGAAGCACTTTTTCCCGCACTCCCCCTGAGTGGTCCGCCCCTGGGTCCGCCAACGCCCCTTTCGGACTATCCACAACGCCATTCATACCCATTCGTTGTAATGGGGCAATTTGCGCCACCCTAACATCGTTCGCACCCGCTGCGGTTGCGACCACTGCGGGCCCATTCAGCGGCACAAGTCGGGAGACACCGGCGCTGTACTGGGGAAATCAATGCCTGTTGCCGCGCCGCCCCGGCGCCGGGTCACTTTGTGCCCCGCGACGGCGCGCGCCGAAGCTGCAGCTCGCAACCCGCCGTTTCTGCCCAACAGAGAGGTGCGCAATGCAAAGCCGTTCATCACTGTTAACCCGATCTTCACTGGTCGCGCTGCTGCTTCTCGGCGGTACGCCCCTGATGACGCCGGAGGCGCAGGGCCGGGATTACCGCGACCCCAACAATCCACCGCCCTATGTGCGCGAGTATTACCGGCAACTGAACCAACAGAATGCCCGCCACGGTCGTGCCTACCGCAATCCCCGCGGCTACCGGGGCCAACGCTACTTTCGCAACTCCAACAACTACGGTGGGCGCTATAACCGCTCCTACCGCAACCCCCGCCATATGCAACAGGGTGCTTCCCGGTACACGGCCCGCTCCTGGTGGCGCCACGGTGCGGGCGGCGGCGCGGCGCACATCCGTATCGACCTGAGCGAGCAGGCGGCCTATTTCTACAAGGGCGGCCGCCTGGTGGGCATGTCTCCGGTCTCCACCGGTATGGCCGGCCACCGCACCCCCACCGGCAGCTTTCGCGTGTCGGAAAAGAAACTCAACCACCGCTCCAACCTCTACGGCCACTATGTGAGCCGGCGGGGCTATGTGCTGCGCAGCAATGTGGATGTACGCCGCCACCGGCGCCCTCCCGGCTCGGTGTTCCGCGGTGCTTCCATGGACTACATGATGCGTATCAACGGCGCCATCACCATGCACGCCGGCTATGTGCCCGGCTATCCCGCCTCCCACGGCTGTATACGGCTGCCCTGGCATATGGCGCAGGTCTTCTTCGCCAATGCGCCCATGGGCACCAAGGTCAGCGTGGTGCCCTGATAAAGGCTCGCGATTCGGATTCCGCAACCAAAAAGGCCGGGGTATATACCCCGGCCTTGCTGTGCTGAGTTCCTTAATTCGCCGCCACCGGCGGGGCCTCCAACTGGTGACGGGTGAAATAGTCGTGCGCCGCGCGGTTGACCCTGCCCGCCAACAGCAGCGTAGAGGTCATGGTGGGTATCGCCATAATCGCGTACATACCGATAATGATGCTGTTGACCGCGTCCAGGGACGCCACGGCGCCGATCACAATCAGGACGATATAGAGCGCAGTGTAGAAAGCCTGAAAGCGGGTTCCGAACAGAAACACAAAACACTTCACGCCGTAGTACCAAAAGGTGACGATGGTGCTGAACGCCAGTGGCAACACCATGGCCAGCAGCAGCAGCGGCCCCCACTGGCCGAAGACCTGTGAAAAGGCTTCCGCGGTCAGCGAGATCCCCTCCATGCCCACTCCCTGCTGCCATACCCCGGTGAGCAGAATCACCAGGGCGGTACAGGTACAGACCACCAATGTGTCGATGATGGGCCCCACCATGGCCACCACACCCTCGCGCACCGGCTCGCTGGTCTTGGCCGCACCGTGCGCCAGCGACTCAGTGCCGATTCCCGCCTCGTTGGAAAAGGCTCCGCGACTGATACCTGTGGCAATCACGGTACCGAGTGTGCCACCGACCACCGCCTGACCGGAAAAAGCGTCATCAAAGATCATTGCCAGGGCCGCCGGCACGTCGCGCCAGAAGTGACCGATTACGATAGCGGTCAGCGCCAGGTAAAACAGCACCATGGACGGCACCAATCGCTCGGCGAATTTGCCGATGCGCTGGATACGGCCCGCAATCACCACCGCAGCCGCCAGCGCCAGCACCAGACCTATGGCAAAATCGAACCACAGTGAGCCATCCCCGCCCACGATCCCCAGCGGTACCGCGAAGGATTCCCGCAGCAGCTGCGCCGTCTGGTTGGACTGAAAAACCGGCAACATGCCGCACAGGCCCGCCACCGCAAACAGCAGCGCCAGCGGCATCCAGCGCCGCCCCAGTCCCTCGCGGATCACGTACATGGGGCCGCCCTGCAGCTCGCCGGAGGCATCGTGGCCGCGGTACATAACCGCCAGCGTCGCGGTATAGAACTTGGTGGCCACGCCCACCACCGCCGTTACCCACATCCAGAAGATGGCACCGGGGCCACCGGTACTGATGGCTATCGCCACACCGGCGATATTGCCCAGGCCCAGGGTGCCCGACAGGGCGGTGGACAGTGCCTGCCGGTGCGGTACCTGTCCGGGGTCATCCGGGCGGTCGTATTTTCCCCGCAGCAAGTCGACACTGTGGCCGAGATGCCGGTAAGGCCTGCCCCGGGAGAGCAGCAGCAGTGTCAGACCGCCCCCCACCAGCAGTACCAGCAGGGGCGTGCCCCAGACGAAGGAAGCGAAGGCGGCCAGCGCCGCATCGATGGACTCTAACAAAGACATAGGAAATTCGGGTGCCAGTCAGCAAACCAACGAGTCTATGAAGAGGCACCCGCCTCTGTCAAAACTGCCGCGCCAACGCCAAGGGAACCGCCATTGAGACAGCGCAAAACCTGTCCGGAAGAATCTTGAGTCAGGCAGTGGCCGCCCCCGGCTCCAGCTCACCCGCCGCAGTGCCCGTTTCCCGCACAAACCACACAGATACGGCACCGCACAGCATAAATACCCCCGCCAAAACAATGATGTAGATGGCCCGGTTGTCGAACACACCGTGCAGTATCGGGCCCGCCACCAGGGCGGACAGAACCTGCGGCGCAGCGATGGTGAAGTTGAAGATGCCCATGTAGACACCGGTTTTACTGGCGGGCAGGGCGTCAGACAGGATCGCGTAGGGCATGGCCAGGATCGCCGCCCAGGCAATGCCCACGCCCACCATGGGCAGCAACAGACCCAGCGCACCGGAGGGCACGGTCACTTGGGTAATCAGCAGGTTGACCTGGATCGCCTCACCACCCCGAAACAGCAGGAAACTGATATACCCCAGGCCGCCCAGCAACAGGGACAGGGAGTAGGTCGCCCTGCGGCCCAGCGCAGTGGCGATACGGGTCAGCGCGATAGAAAAAACCGCCGCAAACAGCGAGTAAGCGGCAAAGATAATCCCCACCCAGTCTCCGGCTGCCCCTTTGGCCGCGGCGATATGGGCGGGGATCTGGTCCAGGGTGGCCAGGTAATCGTGATCGAACCATTTGGCCTCCACACCCCACACATGCTGAGTAATGGCGGGGGTGGTGTATACCCACATGATAAACAGCGCGAACCAGGAGAAGAATTGCACCAGCGCCAGTTGACGCATGGTTTTAGGCATATCCCAAAGCAACCCCATGAAACCCCGCAGCCGTTGCCACAGGGTTTGGCGCTCCGCCAGCTCCCGGGCAAGCTGTGCCTCATCGATGCCCTTGTAAGCATTGTACTGTTTGGGCGGGTATTCCCGGGTGCGCACCACCGTCCACAGGACACTGCCCAGCAGCACGGTAGCACCCACATAGAAGGCCCAAATCACCGAGGGCGCCACTTCACCGGCCCGCGCAGTATTCTCCAGCCCCACCACATTGGTGAGAATAAACGGCAGCGTGGAACCCAGCACGGCGCCGATATTAATCAGCAGGGACTGGACCGAATAGCCCAGGGTGCGCTGCTGCGAGGGCACCATATCGGATACCAGGGCGCGAAAGGGTTGCATGGTGACATTAAAGGCCGCATCCATCAGCGCCAGCATCACACCACCGAAAAGGATGGGTGCAATAAAGACCACGGCGATACTGGCATTGGGCATAAACGCCATCCCCAATGCCGCCGCGACTGCGCCAAACAGTATGTAGGGATTGCGGCGGCCAAAGCGGTTCCAGGTGCGGTCGGAGGCGGAGCCTACGATCGGCTGCACAATCAGCCCCATCAGTGGGGCCACTATCCAGAACAGCGATAGCGAATGCAGGTCCGCCCCCAGGTCGGACAGAATCCGGCTGGCGTTGGCATTCTGCAGGGCAAAACCGAACTGCACCCCGAGAAATCCGAGGCTGACATTCCACACCTGCCAGAAGGGGAGTTTGGGCTGGGCCGGGGCCCCGGCTACCGGATCGGACATAGCAATCACCGCTGAATCTGTTGCACGCGCTTATGGTTATGCCCGGATTGTCGCAGGCGCGGACAACCCGGCCCTCCTCCCCACCGGGGGTGGAGGGCCGGGTTGTTGAAAAAGCCTTCCCTGGCTTTCCTCAACAGCAGGTTATCAGTGCAACACTATCACTTCGTTGGCATCCAGATTCAGTACCGCCGAGCCACCGCTGACATTCACCACATCGGCACTGGTTAAGCTATTGTACTGCCCGTCCGCCAGTCCCAAGGCACTGACAGTTATGGAAGTGCTGCCCCCGCGATTGACCGCCACCACCACGGAGTCACCGGCGGCCTGGCGCTCGAATACCAGGATATCGCTATTGATCCAGCGCTCGGTGTAACTGCCCCTTGCCAGCGCCGGGCTCTGGGCGCGCAATTCCGCCAGCGCCTTGATCCACTGAAATGCGGTGGTGGTCTGGCTGAACGACGGCATGGCCTCGCGGTTGTAGGGGTCGTGCCCTATCTGACCATCGCCATTGGCGGTAAACCAGGTAGAGTTCTGCTCGCTGCCGTAGTAAACGGTGGGGATGCCGGGGAGCGTCATCACCAGTGCCATACCCAGGTTCTGGCGCGCATCCGCCAGTGCCTTGCTAAACCCCTTACCGGTGCGGCCATTGTCCACCGGACCACTGGTCTGCAGATAGACACTGGTGCGGGTGGCATCGTGATTGTCGAGAAATATCGGTTGCCAGCTCTCGCGACCACCCATGGCACCGGTGCGCGATTCGATATGGGCATTGAGTGCGGTCATGGTGATGTCACCGGCGATTGCGTTCTCTATATGGTCGCGCAAGCGGAAGTCCAGCAACTCCGAACCCCGACCCTCGTTGAGAAATTGCATCGACAGGCTGTCACCGGCACCGGCGCCATACCATTCACCAAAAATATATACATCCGGATTCACTGCCCGTACCGCTGCGCTAAAGCGATTGATAAAACCCGGCTCTATATGTTTGATCGCATCGATCCGAAAAGCGTCGACACCGTGGGACATCCACTTGAGCGCCGCATCGATCAGGTACTGGTCCGCAGTGCTGTTTGCGCTCACTCCATGGTTGAAATCGGTGAGGTTGAACAAAGTCTTGTTGCGAAAGGACCAGGGGTCGTTCCATTCGCCGGGGCACTGGGTGGCCGGGTCACTGTCACCGCAGTCGGCGATAGCGCCGTTGCGGTGATACCAGGTACCATTATCCTGCAAATAATCAGTAACAAATACGCCCTCTTTATACAGGGCACCGAACTCGTACTGGTCATCCTGGTTGGAATGGTTGAGGGCAATGTCCAACACCAGCTTCATGCCGCGCGCCTCCATCGCCGCATCCAGCTGGTCCACCAGCGCCCAGTCCCCCAAATGTTCATCCACTTCGTAAAAGTCGCGGCCCCAGTAGCCGTGGTAGGCGCCATCGCTGCCAGAGTTGTCGATATTGTTATTGAGGGGCGTGACCCAGATCGCCGAGACACCCAGGGCCTGCAGGTAATCGAGCTTATCGATCAACCCCTGGATATCGCCACCCCAGTACTTCTTCCACTCGGACAAGCCACCGTTCTGTTTCACTGTCGAGGTGGCGGCAGCATTGTTGCCATTGTCGTTGGTGGAATCACCGTTCGCGAAGCGATCCACAAACACAAAATACATGCTGCGCGAACGGAAGTCCGTCATACCACAGTTTTCGCCAAGATCAGTGGTGACACTAACCAGCGAAAGGCTGTTTCCATCCACTACTATTTCAGTCCAGCCACTCGCTGCCACATCCGATGCTGGGAATTCGTCACCGCCCCAACCACCGTTGGGGTCAATCTTGAAGCGCGGGCCACCGTTTCCATCCCCACCGACGAAGTTGCGACAGGCCCCGTACTGGCCGCCACCCAGGTCACTGAGCAGATCACCGGTTGCCCAGCCGTTGTGGGTGCCGCGCAGGTGCAATTGCAGACCGCCACCGGTCGGACTGGCCGGGTCAATGCGGTAATCCTTGGTATCGGTATAAAAGGAAATGTCCCAGGTGCCGGCAGCGACTGGAATATTGGCGCCATTCTGCTGTTGGTTCGCGCCGTAGTTCTCGCTCCAGTCCCCCCAGCGGTCGAACTTGATTTCCCCGGCGGTCATAAAAACCACACTGTTGGTGACGACGGTATTGCTACCGACATCCTGCATGGGGTCGGCCTGCCAGTTGTTGTGTGTGCCCCGCAGGTACCATTCCGCCTGTGCGGCCAGGCTGACAGTCATCAGCGCCACTGTCCAAAAGATTCTATTCATAGGGTTTCTCACCATTACTATGTGTCTCAGCATTGCCCCTCGCGGCCGACCACCCCGCGAACCTCAGCGGCAGTTTCAAGTACCCGAATCGAGCGACACATCCTCCCCCCGGGGGTGGTGGATGATTTATGCGCCAAGACTCCCCCTGTGCCGGGGGGGAGTGAAAAGCTGTGCCACTGGGCAACAATGGGCTGTTATTAACCCGGCGACTCTATAAGTTGCCGGGTTAATGGGGTACGAGGATGTGTCGTCGCCGGACAGAGGCCGGCGCAACCTCTTGAAAAGCGGGCGATTTTACGTAATTACGCAGGTTTTCAAGGGCGTCAATCCAAACGATGTGTGGACCATCGGTTGGATTGGCGGCTTAAAAGAATAAATTCGTGCCGAGGTGGCACCTGGAGGTAATCCATGACAAAAGCGCTCTGGGGCCTGGCTGTTGCGCTGCTCTGCCTGCCGCAGGTTTCAATAGACCGCCCGGCGGATCCGCTGGAGCGCGTGGAGCCTCCCTTCTGGTGGGCGGGTATGCATGAGCCGCAGCTCCAGTTGCTGCTTTACGGAGAAAATCTGGCCGGTCTGAAGCCCAGCCTGTCCTACCCGGGAGTCACCCTCCTGGGCTCGGAAACCCTGGGCAACCCCAACTACCTGTTCATCAACCTGTCCATTTCCGCGCAGGCCGCGCCGGGCACAGTGGACATAGCCCTGCTCGACGGTGAGCGGATCGCCGCCAGCTTCGCCTATTCCCTGCGCGAGCGTGGGTCGGGCTCCGCCGGCCGCCGCGGCTTCGACAGTCGCGACGCCATCTACCTGATCACGCCGGACCGTTTTGCCAACGGCAATCCGGATAACGACACAGTGCCCGGGATGCAGGAAGCCCCAAACCGCCAGGCTCCCGGCGGCCGTCACGGCGGCGATATCGCCGGTATGCAGCGGCACCTGGACTACATTGCCGACCTGGGCTTTACCGCCCTGTGGCCCAATCCGCTGGTGGAAAACGACCAGAGGGAATACTCCTACCACGGCTACTCCGCCACAGACTACTACCGTATCGATCCGCGCTTTGGCACCAACGAGGATTTTCGCCGGTTTGTCGCCGCTGCGAACGCCAAGGGCATTGGCGTTATCCAGGATATGGTCCTCAACCATATTGGCGACGGGCACTGGTGGATGGACGACTTACCGGACCAGAACTGGCTCAACGGCACAGGCGCGGATGAGATCACCATCACCAACCACGCCCTGATTGCACTGGCAGACCCCTATGCAAGCGAAACCGACAAGAGCCAGTTTCTGCGCGGCTGGTTCGTGGATTCCATGCCCGACCTGAACCAGCGCCACCCACTGGTGGCCAATTACCTGATTCAGAACACCATTTGGTGGATAGAGTTTGCGGGCCTGAGTGGTATTCGCGCCGACACCTATACCTACCCGGACCCGGACTTTCTGCAGTCCTGGGCCGAGCGTGTCCACCGCGAGTACCCCAACTTCAATATCGTGGGTGAGGAGTGGACCCGCAGCGCCCCGCTAATCGCCCGCTGGCAGCGAAAAGAAAACGGCGAAGTCACCGGCGGCCGCGTGAAAAGCATGATGGATTTCCCCCTGCATTACGCCTTGCGCGAGGGGTTGGCCCAGGACGATAACTGGAACAGCGGACTGACCTCCCTCTACCAGGGGTTGGCCCACGATTTCGTATACCCCAATCCGCAGCGCTTGGTGATCTTTGGCGGCAACCACGATACCAGCCGCCTCTTCAGCCAACTCGACGACGACCCGGGGCTTTATCGCATGGCGATCGCCTATCTCGCCACCATGCGCGGCATACCCCAGTTTTTCTACGGCGATGAAGTGCTGATGGAAAGCCCCAAGCACCGCGACGATGGTGTTGTGCGCGGAGATTTCCCCGGCGGCTGGAAGGGAGACTCCGTCAATGCCTTTAACGGCAAAGGGCTCAGTGGCAAGCGGAAACAGGCCCAGGATTTTGTCCGGAGCCTGTTTCGCTGGCGGCGGGACAACCCGGTCATTCACCGGGGCAGCCTGATGCAGTTTGCGCCCCACGACAATACCTATGTTTATTTCCGCTACGACGACGAAAAAATCGTCATGGTGGCCATGAACAAAGGCAGCGAGCCGGCAACAGTGGATATCGATCGTTTTTCCGAGGTCCTCGCGGGGAAAAAGAGAGCCCGCGATATCGTGAGCGGCAACATATACCCCCTGACCCGTCTGGAGCTGCCCGCCAGGGACGTTCTGGTTGCTGAGATCTATTGAGCCCCCAGCCCATCCAGGAACAAAGTAAGGATCAGCAAATCAAGCGTGTAGCTGCTCGATTTATCGCAAAGGGTTTGCGGACATGCACCTCAAACCCGCATTGAGGAAAGCCAGGAAAAGATTATGCAGCAACCTGCGAGGATTTTCCCGGCGGATCAATTGCACCGCTGCAGAAATACAGGCGATACCCTGCCGCCCCAGCCACTGTCCAGGCAGCAAAGGGCGCGCAGGTAATAATTTTCCTGGAGGGTTGCCGTGAGGACAACAACCGCTAAGACCAAAATAAGAGGTGACGATGACCGGCAAAAATGTAATACGCAGCTGCACAATAATAATGGCCCTGCTGATCGCGGGGCTGGCAAATGCCGGCGAACGCCACTACCTCCACCACCGGCTGAGCGAGGGTGCACTGACTGTGCAACTCAGCGATGCCACCGTCAGCCTCAGGCCCCTCAACGACAGCGCCCTGGAGGTACACTACCAGCGCGAGGGCGTCCGGCAACTGCCTTCCTTTGCCATCGCCGGAGGGCAGCGGGCGTCGCTCACCGCCCAGCTGAGTGAGCAACCTGACCAGCTCACCTATAGCCTCGCCGGCCTCAGCGCCGTTATTCACAAACAACCTTTCAGAATCCAGTACTATCGCGGCAGCAAGCTGCTGACTCAGGAGGAGTCGGGATTTTTCGCCAACCAGACACTGCGCGGTTTCCGCTTTTCGCTGGAAGAAGGGGAAAAGCTGCTCGGTGGCGGCGAGCGGGTACTGGGTATGGACCGCCGCGGCAAACGCCTGCCCCTCTACAACCGGGCACACTATGGTTACAGCACCGAATCGGAACAAATGTATTTTGGCCTGCCCGCGATACTGTCCAGCAACAAATATATATTGCTGTTTGACAACAGTGCCACCGGCAATCTCGACCTCGGTGCCAGCGAAGACGATGTGTTGCAGTTCGAGGCCGTCGGCGGCCGCACCTCCTACATTATCGCCACCGGCAAAAGCTATCCTCAACTGATGGAAAACTATGTGGATGTGACCGGCAGGCAACCACTGCCGCCGCGCTGGGCACTGGGTAATTTCGCCTCCCGCTTCGGCTACCACAGCGAAGCGGAGGTGAGGGCTACGGTGGATAAATTCGCCGCGGAGGATTTCCCCCTGGATGCGGTGGTACTGGATCTCTATTGGTTCGGCGTGGATATCCAGGGCCATATGGGCAACCTGGCCTGGGACAAAAACGCCTTCCCGCAGCCCGAAGAAATGATAGCGGATTTCAATCGGCGCGGAATCCATACCATTCTCGTCACCGAGCCATTTGTACTCTCTACATCGGAACGATGGGACCAGGCGGTGGCTGCCGGCGCACTGGCAAAAAACCTTGCCGGGCAGCCCAAGCGGTTCGATTTCTACTTTGGCAACACCGGACTGATCGACGTTTTCTCCGAGCGTGCCGGCGACTGGTTCTGGAATATCTACGATGGCCTGCTGCAACAGGGCGTCAGCGGCTGGTGGGGCGACCTCGGCGAGCCGGAGGTGCACCCATCGGACACGGTGCACGCCATCGGCATGGCCGACGAAATACACAATGCCTACGGCCACCGCTGGGCGCAGTTGCTACACGATAGGCAAACCGCCGCCTACCCGCAGCGCCGCCCCTTTATTATGATGCGCGCCGGCTTTGCCGGCTCCCAGCGCTTCGGCATGATTCCCTGGACCGGCGATGTGGCGCGCTCCTGGGGCGGCCTGCAACCCCAGGTGGAACTGGCATTGTCCATGGGTCTGCTGGGTTTCGGCTACACCCACTCGGACCTGGGCGGCTTCGCCGGCGGCGACAAGTTTGACCGGGAGCTTTATATCCGCTGGCTGCAATACGGAGTTTTTCAGCCCGTCTACCGCCCCCATGCGCAGGAACACATCGCCTCTGAACCGGTATTCCACGACCGCAAAACCCGCGATATCACCCGCGCATTTATCAAACTGCGCTACCGACTGCTCCCCTACAACTACACCCTGGCATTCGAAAACAGCCAGACGGGTATGCCGCTGATGCGCCCATTGTTTTTCACTGATGAAAACAAACCGCAGCTGATGGATCGCCATGACGCCTACCTGTGGGGCGACGAATTTCTGGTGGCACCGATCACCGCCGCCGGCGTCCGAAAAGTGGACGTGAAGCTGCCCGGCGGTGTCTGGTTCGATTACTGGAACGACAATCAATATTCCGGTGATACCGCCTCTATCCCCGCAGACCTGGAGACAATCCCGGTGCTGGTGCGTGCCGGCGCCTTTATCCCAACCGTGGCCGACATGGCCAACACACGGGACTATTCCAGCGCGGAACTCACGCTGGATTACTATGCCCATCCCTCGTCCCCGCGCTCCAGTGGCTATATCTACGAGGACGACGGCGAGACCGTCAATGCCTTTGCAGCCGGCCGCTATCGCAAACTGCACTTCGACGCCAACCGGGAGCAGAGCGGAATCCGGTTTTTATTCCACCGGGAGGGGGCTGGCTACACCGGGGAGCCTGAGCAACGCCGGGTAAGCCTGAATCTGCACAACTGGACAGATGCGCCCGCACAAGTGACCGCCAACGGTGGACGACTGACACTGTTCCAGCGGGAAAAGGAATTTGCCCGAGCGACCACCGGTGCCTGGTTCGACTGGCGAGCCCGGCAGCTGCGGATCAAGTTCGACTGGAAGCAAACACAAAGCACCCTGAAAGTGGAGTTCTGACAGACGCCACCAAGTCCGATTGCAACTGATGACAACAACGACGTTACTGCCATGGATATGATGCTAAAAAAACTTTTTACCGCGGGTTTGGCACTGATCGCCCTGGGTTGCGACGGCGGGGACCCGGACACCGGACAGACCGCTGCGGCAGGCGCGCCGGTGCAAAAACCGGTGATTTACCAGGTGATGACGCGCCTGTTCGGCAACACCAATGCCACCAACAAACCCTGGGGCACCATCCAGGACAATGGCGTCGGCAAGTTCAGTGATTTCACCCCTGGGGCACTGGCGGAAATTCGCGATCTGGGAGCCACGCATATCTGGTACACGGGGGTATTGCACCACGCCCTGGTGGGGGACTACACCGCCTATGGCATCGACAGTGACGACCCGGACGTGGTGAAGGGCCGGGCGGGCTCCCCTTACGCCATCAGGGATTATTACAGTGTGAACCCCGATCTGGCCGACAACCCGGCGCAACGCCTGGGAGAATTTCGCGCACTGGTTGAACGCAGCCACAATGCCGGCCTAAGGGTAATCATCGATATAGTGCCCAACCATGTGGCGCGCGCCTACCACTCCCTGGACAAACCCCAGGGGGTGCGCGACTTCGGGGCGGATGACGATACCTCGGTCACCTATGCCCGCGACAACAACTTTTATTATGTCCCCGGCGAGGATTTCAGGGTTCCCGACAGTGGGGACTATCGACCACTCAACGGCGAGCCGCACCCACTGGTGGACGGCGCCTTCGCGGAGAGCCCGGCCAAATGGACCGGCAATGGCGCCCGGGCCGCACAGCCGCGCATCGACGACTGGTATGAAACCGTCAAGATCAATTTTGGCCTGCGCCCGGACGGCAGCAGGGATTTTCCCAAACTTCCGCCCCGATACGGCGACAAAACGGTCGCTGAGCACGCGGCTTTTTGGGCGGACAAGGACCTGCCCGACTCCTGGCACAAATTCCGCGATATCGCCTTCTACTGGCTCGACTTCGGTGTGGATGGATTTCGCTTCGACATGTCCGGCATGGTACCGGTGGAGTTCTGGAGCTACCTGAACTCCGCCATCAAGATGCGCAACCCCCAGGCACTGCTGCTGGCGGAGATATACAATCCCGACCGCTACCGGGACTACATTTACCTGGGCAAAATGGACTACCTCTACGACAAGGTTGGCACCTACGATGCAATCCGCGCGGTGATGGAGGGCGGGGGCAGCACCGACGCCATCGCCCGGGTTCAAACCGACCTGACCGATATCGCCCCACATATGCTGCACTTCCTGGAAAACCACGACGAGCACCGTATTGCCAGCGCGGACTTCGCCGGCAGCGCCGCGGCGGGCAAGCCCGGAATGGTGGTCTCGGCCACGCTTTCCCCCGCCCCCACCCTAATCTATTTCGGCCAGGAATTGGGCGAGACCGCCAGCGAGGACGCCGGTTTCGGCAAGGCCGGCCGCACCTCCATCTTCGACTATGGCTCGGTACCCAGCGTCCGCCGCTGGAACAACCACGGCCGCTTCGACGGCGGCCAGCTGAGCGGTGACGAGAGAGCCCTGCGGAACTTCTACCGCCGCCTGCTGAGATTCTCCACCCACAGTGCGGCCCTGCGGGGGGAGTTCGCCGACCTGCACCAATTCAACCGCAGGCACAACAGCGACTACACCGGAAAACTCTACAGTTTCGCACGCTGGTCCGGTGCCCAGCGGCTCATCGTCATCGCCAATTTTGCCCCTCAGGAGACCCGGATCGCCCTGCGCCTGCCCCCGCAGTTGATCCAGGCGTGGCAACTGGCGGATGGCAGCTATCCGCTGACAGGCCAGCTCGATGAGACCGCTACCGCTGAGCTTAAGGTGGAGAACGGCGAGGGCAGTGTCACAGTCCACCTGGCGCCTCTCGGCTACCGTATATTTCGGGTCGGTCACTAATCCCTCAATCGCCCGCGAACCGCGGCCAGCCGCGGTTCGCATTTCCGTTGACCTGCCTCAAGACCCCTCCCCCGGGATCTGCTATCATCCCGCCACAAAGTAACAACATCCGGCGGAGATACTCTGCATCCGGCAGTGCAACAGACCCACCCAGTGCCCACTCCCGGCAGGCCCAGACACAAATGCCTCGCTTCACGGGATTTATCCGGGTTTATATTGGCTTACCGGACTGCGAATCACGCGATACCAATACCGGCTCCGGGGACAAAGATCTCCACCGGAGGGATGGCCGCCTGATCTCTATTTTCAGCGATACTTGGAGGAAAAATGCAACAGCAGCACACCTTATTCGTCGTCGTCGACCCCAATGATGACCGGCATGTTGCACTGGAACGTGCCCTGGCCACTTCACAGCTGCGCGACCCGCAACCGCGCCTCGCCGTATTTGTGGCCGTCGATGGCGAAGCCGTCGACACCCGAGCCGTCAACGACCACCTGTTCCGCGATGAATCCTGGTTTCGCGAGCAGATTCGCGAGCCCATCACCAGCGCCGGGCTTGAGTGCGAAATCACCGTTTGCTGGTCCAGTGACTGGCAGGACGCCATCATCCAGGAATCCAAGCGCTGCAACGCCGAAATGATCTACCTGCCGGTACACGCCAAGGCCAGTCGCCGCTTCACCTTTGCCGAGTCCAAATGGCAGGTGCTCAAGCAGGCCAAGTGTCCGGTGGTATTGATCCGCCCCGGTGCCAAAGACCGGCGCCAGGTGGTACTGGCTACCGTCAACTACCAGGCGCAGACCACCCAGCAGCGCCAGCTCAACCGCCAGGTCAGCGAGCGGGCGCGCTATATCGCCGCCAACTACGGTGCCGAGCTGCACCTGGTCAATGCCTACCTGGACTCCATGCTCTACCCGGATCGCGGTGCCCTGGCAAAGCTGGCTCAAAAGACCAGCGTCCCCACTGACCGCATCCACGTCAAACAGGGTTACACCAGCGACGTGGTGGCCGAAGTGGCCCGCGAAATCAATGCGGATGTGGTGGTCATGGGCACCCTCAACCAGTACGGGGCCACCGGCTCCCTGCTGCGCGGCAACACAGCAGAACGCGTCATCGGCAACCTGGACGTGGACGTGGTGGTGTGTAACGAATTCACCACTACCGAGGCCGACTGACTCCCCAGACCATGGTGGAGAAGCCGACACCCTCCGGCTTGTCCACCAGCTCCCAAGCAACCTGATCCAATTTACCAATGACACTTCGAGGGTCAATAAAGGCCCGTGTCATCTCCCATACCCATCCAATCACAAGTAGTCACCCGAAAAGATAGGCTGGGTGATACTGGACTCCGTGATCCCTTTTTAACTGAACCCCGCTTTAGGGGCACTTTCGATCATCGCAACGGTTCCTCTGCAAAAGGAACAGCGCCCCCAAAAAACCAATAAATACAGGGGGTGACATTCAATACCATTTTTTGGAATACTGGTAACAATAACCAGTTTTCTATATGGGACATTTGTGCCAATTTCTGTTAACTGATTGATTATTTTCTCTTTGAGCAAATTCGCAAAAAGGATTAATGGTAAATCCATCCATAACCATCAAGGATATAAGCTAAGTTACAGGGAGTACAAAAGGGGCACTCCCACTTGAATTGGTGGGATACATTGCCTGACGCACTAATCAATTATTTGGAAATATAGAAAGCAATAATAGATTGACAGCTGGGAAACCGGCAAATAGACGCGTCGCCCATTAAACCGACTTATAAACTTAGAAATTTAATCTTCCATGTAAGTCATGAGCTGGTAAATTGCAAACAGCTATTGTGCCTCTAATTTGAACATTGCCATTTTAAAAACTTTGTAGATTTATTATACAAATATTGAGAGAGGGGGCTTTATGCGTAAATTCCTGCTTCTGATAATATTAGCGTTTTCGCAAAATTCATACGCCAGCTTTGAAGACAAGCTGGTCGAAGCAGCTCTCTTTCGGACCACTCAACAAATTGTCTATGACGGCTCTTACCACTCAATCCCTTATCCTAACGGCGATGTACCAAGCCATATTGGGGTTTGCACTGATGTAGTTATACGATCCTATCGCGCAGTCGGCGTCGATTTGCAAAAACTTGTCCACGAGGATATTTCGGCTCATTTTAATGACTATCCTTCGAAGCGAATTTGGGGGCTCAATAAGCCAGATCGCAATATAGATCATCGACGGGTACCAAACCTTCAGTCATTTTTCTCCCGACAGGGGATCACATTGAAGATAAGCCAATTACCCACAGATTATACTCCAGGGGATATCGTTACCTGGATGCTTCCAGGCAATTTACCCCATATTGGTATCATCACAGACAGAATTTCCAAACACAGCGGAAATCCTCTTGTCGCTCACAACATTGGCGCAGGTCCAGTATTGGATGACATGCTCTTTACCTATGAAATTACTGGACATTTTCGTTATATTCCAGAGACATATCAAGCTGTTAGCCAGGGGACTAATGAATAAACCACAACCAGGAAATTTATCTGACATATGAATTCATTAGGTGAGCAATGAAAACAATTGGCCTGCTAGGGGGAATGAGTTGGGAGTCAACTTTGAGCTATTACAAAGCCATAAACGAAGGCGTAAAGCAAGCCCTAGGTGGATTACACTCCGCAAAAATTTGTCTCTACAGTGTTGATTTTCATGAAATAGAAAAACTGCAACACAAAGGTTGCTGGAAAGAAACTGCATACATCCTTTCCAGGGCGGCGCAATCTGTCCAGGCAGGTGGAGCCGACTTCCTTCTGATCTGCACAAATACTATGCACAAGGTGGCAGAGGAGGTTCAATCTGCCATTTCTATTCCTCTCATCCATATCGCGGATGCAACAGCCGAAAAACTTATCTCTGAGGGAATCAGGCAAGTCGGTCTTCTTGGAACAAAATTCACTATGACGCAAGATTTTTTTAAAACCAGATTATCAAAAAAGTATGGGATTAACGTCGTTATACCAGATAATCATGAACAAGAGATCATTCATCAGGTGATTTATAAAGAGCTATGCCTCGGTAAAATCAGTGATTCATCCAGACAAGCTTATCTTCAGATAATTGATAACTTACATTTAAAAGGCGCGGAATCCGCGATTCTTGGCTGCACTGAAATCGCACTGCTAGTTAAACAACAACACACTCGCATTCCGCTTTACGATACAATGAAAATCCATGCGGATAAAGCTGTAGAATTGGCAATCAAATAAAATGCAAGATTTTTCCTACCCTTAAACCCATCGCGACCATAATCCTTTACATATCAACCATCCGAATAACAAACTGAAAGTCGCTTATATTCCCAGTCATTGACCCGGTTATTAATATCATATTCATCTGTATAGGCGCTTGTTCTCTTTCCGGCATATTTTTCTAGAATTGGGCGAATGATCTCCTGTTTAACATTCTCAAGCATACGAATAACAACCGCACTGCCTCTCTGGATCACCCCCAGTCAGTAGCTTCTCCTTTTCGAGTGTTCCCGGACCACGCTTACCCTTTAACCGCCACCTGCGTGGCTTTCGCCCTTTTTAACGGATTCTGGATACCCATTGTGTCTTGACACCACATAAACCTCTTCAGATGTAGCCCCTCCAGATAGCGCTGTCTAAGGACAATTTTTCAAATCTATTCTAGTTTTCGACTCGTCATACTTTTGGCTGTTTTTTTCAATCAATCCAAACTATTAAGAAATTTGTCGATTTGAAACATTTAATTCCATTAGACACAAAAAAACATACCCAGCATTTCAAGGCTAAGTTACCGGAATTAAATATAGTATAAGCCAAAGCATTAAAGTGCCTATTTATTTTTTATACCTAATCAATAATTAATCTTAATCGTCAATTTTCCAAAATGGGATAGACGATTTAGAAAAACTAGCTTAAATAAAACCTATCCGCCTACTTTACTAATTGGCTGGGTGATATTGCTTTTTATATTGGCTAGGTGTAATTTTGACGTACTTCTTAAACGCAGTATAAAATGCCGACTTTGAGTTGAAACCAACTGCCATGGCCACCTCGAGTATCGTGGAGTCCGTTTCTCTTAGCTGTGTCTTAGCCGCTGATACTCGATATTGATTTACGTAATCGAAAAAACGCACGTCCAATGTTTCGTTTAACGTTTGTGATATATAGTTTGGTGAAGTGTGGATATGTGTAGCCAGTTTTGGGAGTGATAAAGCTGCATCAAGGTAGAGTTTATCACTCTTCATGGCAAGCTCTATTTTTTCCGCAATTTTGGTCGCCTGCTTCGCACTCAATGCACTGCGCTGGTATTTTTGCTCACCGTTATCTGAACTTCCACTGATGGATTTCAGTTCGATAGATGTGCTGCCGGCAGAGGGCGATACGACATAAAGCTCTGCAAAACCTGGTTTTTGTCTTAGCCCCCAAAGTGCGAGGCTATAGATCACCATAAAAATCATCAAAGCATAAAGCCGAGCGTCAAAGTGCATTGGACTGAAAAGGTTGTCGAGCACCAAATTGAACGCGGTAAACATCCAAACTCCGCCCACTACTATCAATAGCCAGTTTAACCAACGCAGTTCTTTTTGTTCGGTGGAGGCAAATACATCCTGAAGCTGAGCACGATAAACCCTTAGCCTAAAGACGATTTTGCAGGCGTACCAAGCAGACTGCAATACCCAGCCTAATACAATCAGAAACGCTGAGATCAGCAAGCCATAGATGGTATTGCGAACAAGGCCAGGTGCTTGCTCAATAACACTGTGTTCTTCTGTGACTAATATTGCATTTAAGTACTGTGCTGGCAAGCAAAGCGCGACTAAAGCTATCAAACAGCCAAAAGCTGCGGGTGCTAAATGCATACCGTCCTTTAGTTTAAGCTGCCATGGTATCTGGCTGGTCAGGCCATTGGTATAGAGCCATAAGCAAGGGGCAATCAACAGTAGCGCGGGCATTGAAAGTATCAAGCTGATCACTTGAAACTGAGGTATCAGCCGCTGAACTGAAGGCAGACAAATGACCATACCAATAGACATTAAGCACAGCGCCAGTGGCCAGTACATCTGCCTGCCATGTGCACGCAAAACCAGTTGATGAGTGCTAAAAAGGATGATGCAAAGCGTTGCAATATTGAGAGAAAAGAGAATCGGCTGGTCACTCATCAGTTGGCTCCTTGGTTTTGTGGGGTGTCCTGACAATACTGGACAGTCCCGCTTTAAGCCGCTTTGGCTGATTCCCAATACTTCTTGGCGAATTCAGTTGGGGCCAAGTTGCCAAGCCGTGAGTGGCGACGTTGGCGGTTATAAAAAATCTCGATGTACTCC
>NZ_JBFLAB010000110.1:0-4755 GCF_040742695.1 Microbulbifer discodermiae
CCTGCGTCAAGCCCTGCTCAAGGACCAGCTTTACGGCCTCTGAACGAAACTCTATTGAATAAGTCTTTCTCATAGTCATTACATACTCCCAATTGCCTATGGTAACAATCGGGACTGTCCGGAGAAATCAGGCTACCCCATACATTCGCAAGATCAGGAGGGATTATGCGACTGTTTAAGTCATTCACTTTTTTAATTATCTTAACGACGCTCAACAACTATACACTCGCTGGGCCACGGGATGAGGTGCCTGTTGAAGAGCGATACTTGTTATCGTTTAATTATGGCGACTCATCCATTAATCGATTGGTTCTAGAACGCGACGACTACCTTAACGATTATTGGGATTTAAATTTGGGCTTGGTTAGCGACACAGGAATACTGGATAAACCCTACCGCGAGCACTACGAAATCAAGAAAAAATTATCTGCTGCGATCAAAGCAACCATTGATGAAGCGGCCGATGACAGTGATGTAGATTTTAAACGCTATAGATTTACTATGACCAACTACATCGGTGTTGAATTAGACGGCACTGTTGGTGGAAGTATTATCGATATTAGAGTTGGCGGATTTGATTTCACCGTAAGAGGTGAGGTGGAAAAATATGGTATTCTGGAGGCTGATGTACACTTTAGAACGCTAAATAAATTTTGGTTGATTGGTAGTTACAATACCTATACGGGAGAGATCAGCAATTTTCGAGTCAATGATGATCTCCGATTTGACCTCGACATCGACGTTCCGTGGTACACCAGCCTGTTTATAGATATTCTCGATGTGCTGACCTTGGAAACACAAAATTTTTCTTCACAAATGGAAAACTTCATCGACTATTACGAGGATAACATTAACGAAATTATCCTAACTGCGATCGACGATTTACCTCAGCCTGAGTACTCTGTGTTTGGTATTCATGAAATTATTGATTATTTACCCGATTGGGTACCGGCGGATATCAGAATCGAGCTTGAAGACAAACTCAAAAGTGAATGGGAGAACATCACAAACTTTGGATTTCTGCAACTGTGGTTTGGCTATGATCACTACAACAGTATAGAGCCTAAGATTACATTTAATATCGAGTCTCCATTATTAACGCGCGGTCGGCTTTCATTGAAGCTATATAAAGAGGTTGAGTGGGACGATATGTGTCCGCAATGCCAATAATTCTAGGCGATTGGGTTCTATTCAGGTAATAGCATTTTATAACCTGATTTTTCTGAACTCCTCTAGTCCGAAGTTTGCATGGTCCCAGACACAAAAGCGGCGGAAAGTCTTAGCATTATCGGTGTACAAGACTGCCCGATAAGAAATTCCGCCGTGACAGAATACTACCAGCTTGAACTCCGATTTGCATCTTTTTCCTGTCGTAAGCTCACCGTAGATTTCACAGGTGGTGATTTGACCTCCAATACCGACCCTCTGCTGTTGTGCGAGTGCGACCAGCGACTTAATATGTCTCTCCCTTTGGCCGAAGTCGTGAATGACTCGTGCCGCCAAGCCTGTGTCGAGTACCCCAGTGAACAGCTGATGCGCCCGGCAATTGCTGGTCATCGGTACTGGCTACGAAGACCTGAATGACCACGAACAGCTGCGCTTCGATATCGCACTCCGAGTCGGCACTTTACCGCTGGTGACCGAACCAATATGGGTATTCTCTTCCCCAAGAGCCTTGAGACGTCGGGATTCAAGCACCTCCAGGCCACCGTACTTCTTCCGCCAGGTGAGGAAGTGGCATTTGAGATGCTGTACTTGCGGCTAATCTCCCTTACCAGAACGCAGGCCTCGGCCCTCTTCAGGATTGGGATGATCTACTCTTCGGCGAATCGTTCCTTCATGTTCACCTTACTCGCTGGTGACGAACATTACTAGGATCGCGGTAGACTAGAAAGTGGCGAGCAGGTCATAACCAGGAATAATGGCATTGAGCTAAGCGTAAGATATAGCCCTCTAATTTTTTATATGGCTAACAAGTTATCTCGGTTGCATATGGGATATATAGTGTCAACTCAGAAATATCTGACCTCTCCCACTCCACGCGTCCCTCAAGACCGGCAACTGTTATCTTACAAGTACCGCCAACAACCTCTGTTATTTTGTTATTTTCCTCTGCTATTTTACCGAGGATTTCATAACGGTATTGCTCCGGAGAAACTATACTTAGGCCTACATCTCCTTGTGTTTCAATTTCGGTTCGGCCATCCAGACGTGCACTGTAAACAAATGACCTCAGCTCATTGATTTGATCTTTTGCATCATTATCGGCATTAACTGCGACTTTTGCATATATATTCACATAACTTGTATCTGACTTTTTACGGTCTTCAATGATTTCTAGAGAGTCGTCATTTAAATTTACTGGAACTAGAAATCCTTCACCATATGAGAGGGCGATACCCTTGACCTTTCTCGAAGAATCTATCAAGTTAGAGATAGTTTTTCTTATCTCAGAACGACGCAAGCCGGGTGATCTTGAATCATTTACCAAGCGTATTCTCTGGACAAGGAAGTCCGCCTTTTTCTTTATAGTAACAGCCGGCATCTCATAGTAGTTACCATCCAGCATAGAACCGGTAACTACTACCTCCTCAAATTCCTGAGCAAATAATGACAGGGAAAATGTAAAAGCCAGTGTGGCCAATATTATTTTTTTCATTTCATTTATCCTTTTCGGCCCGTAGCATTTATATAGTGCTCACTATAACGATTATTTTTCTATTTATACTCTCGAAAGCAACTCTGCGTCAGCCCTAAAAAATTTCACTAGACCGGACAATTACAAGAATTTTGCACAGTAATACCAAGTAAAAAATCAATCTCCTCAGTACTAATTCAAGATAAACCCAGTACGTAACCTTCTTCTAGTTACGTGTTTAATCAGCCAGTCCTTTCCTTTCACACCAAAGGTCAGGATGATCAGAATTGCGGATTTTCCGGTCAGCCCGTTACCCAAAAATTGTACTTAGATGACTCTCGCTTTAGTGCGTGGATTAAAAAGTCCTTTAGACCTACTTCTCCATTTTACATTGTCTTAATGAAACAACCTACTTCATTTCAACAAGTTGAATTAGATTTCCACAGGTATCATTGAGCACCGCCATTTTGACGTTCCCTGCTTCCATGGGTTCCTGTGTAAACGCAACACCAGCGTCGCTTAGCCGCTGAAATTCCAAGTCGATGTCCTCAACCTGAAAAGAAGCGAAGGGAATTCCATCTTCAACCAAAGCCTGCTTGAAGGGAGGTACCGCAGAGTGTGCACTGGGCTCAAGTAATAGTTCTGTACCATTTGGATCACTTTTTGACACAACCGTAAGCCAGCGATATTCACCTAGAGGTATATCCTGCTTCTTCTCAAAACCAAGAATTTCAGTATAGAAGTTAAGGGCTTTTTCCTGATCGTCAACAAAAACACTGGTTACGTAGATTTTCATGGTCAATCTCCAAAAGTTAATAGCCAGCCGGACACTAAGTTTGAAAGACGAGCCTTGTCTAAGGTGTGAAGTTTAGTCGTGCCTTTCCACTCAGTAGTGATTATTCCCGCCGATTCGAGTACGGCCAGATGTCTCGAAAGCGCTTGCCGACTGGAAGAAATTCCATGCACAGCAGAGACACGGCTGCATATTTCAAACAATGACTGCTTATCGCGAATCATTAGCTCGTCAATTATGCGCCTTCTAGTAATGTCACCCAGGGCTTTAAATAAGCCGCTTAGATCTCTTTCTTCGCTAGATTTAGCCACCAGCCCATAATGCAACAAGTTTGTTGCATTTGCAAGTTCAATACTATCCTAAACTTTCCCCAACCAGCCCCCAACTTTCCAGACTCTACAGATTCCAGGGATGTACATCGTCTATGGAAGAGCTAACGGTTTGGCCATTTTATTTTTGAGCAACTTGATGCTCTACCGATTTCGGTCAGGTGCCTGCCTTTAAGATATCAATTGAGCACTGCGCCTCACAATTCACCCACTGCCAAGGCACAGCCTTGCCGCATTATTGATCAGTTTGTTATGAACCAATCTTTCCATACCTGATATGCTGGGATAAATGGATAACTATCTGGCCATTTTCAGTTTTAACTGGATAGTAGATTTCATATCTACCATTGTTAGAGGAAAATCTATGACTGCTGGAAGAACCGTCAAAGACTGAATTTAAATATTCTCGTTCCTCACTGGAGGTACTGAGAATATAGTCAGCCTTTAACGCCTCTTCATCTTTTCCAAGCCCCATGTAACTTGTAAAGCCCAACAAAAGTGGTTTGCCAAGGAGACTGTCCCTTGTAATTACAGTAACTTTGGGAAATTTCTCCTCGACTTTGCTCAGTATTTTAATATCCTGACTTGCACTTTTAATATAATTTCGAGAAAAGGTATAATTCGAAAGCCTAACAATTATACCCTTCTGCTCTTCCAGCAAGTCAGCTGCAGATGAGACAAGGTATTTCTCCCGTTTCTTGGACGTTGCAATGTCTCCCAAATATAAAAGAATAAACAACGCAACCAATGAAGATACAAATATATAGAGAGGCTTTTTATTTCTTTGATGACTCTCAGTGCTGTCAATTTTTTTCCCCTCAGCTATCGCAGTAAGGTTAAACATAATATTGCCTAATTACCACCTAAGCTAAGCCGAGCTTCAGTAATCTTTCTGGCATTGGCGGCGTCCGGAGAGAAACGTAGACAAGCCTGGGAATAAGTGCACACAGGTCGAACCTGCGGTTAAAACGATATTGAAACTCCGCCAAGTAGCG
>NZ_JBFLAB010000111.1:0-4686 GCF_040742695.1 Microbulbifer discodermiae
AAATGAAGTAGAGCGTCTGTTTCGCCGCTTGAAAGGTTTCCGAAGAATATTTAGTCGATTTGATAAGTTGGATGTCGTTTTTAAGTTCTTCATCAACTTTTCATTGATCGCTGACCGGCTAATTAGTGTTAACAGGCCCTAGGCCAACCTCAAGCCCACCTAGAAAGGGAATCTGTAATGAGACGTGGATATCTAATGCTGAGGTTTCCTTTTGTGCACTTTCACCCCCTCCCTGCCAATTCATCACATACTGCATTGCAGCCGTAATGGCACCATTGGCAAACTTTCCGCCACTTAACTCCGAGGTTGTACCACCAACAACCATAGTGGTAACCAACTGCACAGAATCCGGTAGCCTGCCAATCGCCGGCGACAGACTCTTGGTCACCGCAGCGGAAATAAACCCGTGCCCGAACTTGCCCCCCTGCAGCTCCGCTGCTATGCCGCCCACCACACCATGGGCCATTACCATGGTGACATAGATCTCCTTGGAGACCCAGACGTTCTCGCCAACCTGGATAGCCCCGGGCGTATCCGCATATACCCCATTTCCCGCCCCATAGTTGCCAATGGCCTCAAAAGCCTTGTTGGACGCAAACGCAATGGCGCCTGCTTTTACGCCCTGCTTGAAGGCCTCTCTGTCCGAGGCGCCGTTGGCTTTGGCAAAGAAAGCGGTCGTTATGGCAAAGGCCAGGGGATTTGTACTGACTGCAAGCATGACCACTGATTGGAAAATCTGCGGTAAATTCTCCTTAAACGACCAGTACCCGGTGGGATCGGTAAACGCCAGGGGGTTATTGTGCACATAGCTCTATAAATGAATATGCGAAGGAATTAATTTCTGCAACTATATTAAAATTAGAAACCAATGAAGTAAAAAGCAATTCGATCGACCTCCGCATTAAATTCATTTTTTAATCCACTGAAATAAATAAATGTCTTCTTAGCCCTTTTTGTTAATTTAAAGAAGCAAAGTTATTAGCAATAGTCTCCATTATTCTTAGTTAATACCTAATTACTCAACCAAATTGCATTGGCTTACTTCAATCATTAAATACACCCCTGGATCGAAGTAATTTTTAATTTCTTTTGAACTGCTGATGGCCTGAGAGCCAATTAAAGAATATTGCTCATTCATTATTTCCTTAATAAAAAGACCATAATTAGCCAAGATTTTGGAAAAGTCGCTTGATTTAAAGTACTCATGGAAATCTTCTAGTCCTTGTTTCCGGAAGATAGCTTGGTATAAAAACCAATTTTGCCAATGTGGAGCGTACCCAGCATAGCCTTGATATCGGATTGACGTTACATTTTTCAAAATTTCTATACTATTAGTTTTATTTATAATCTGCTTAAATTTCTGTGCCACTTCGAATTCACTCAGATCACAGTCTGACCAAATCTTCATGTAAGCGTTTTTATAGTTACGCTTGGGAATGGAGATTTCGACTTTACACTCATTAAGATTTTCAATTAGCTTCCTTTTATACTCATCTTCCAATATCTAATAAGCATAATTTAATTGACTATAAAATATAGCCATAAATAGTAGACAAAATATTTTACAATTCATATGTCAAATCCATCTCATTTTTCTCTGGAAGATAAACGCCATAGTATAATTGCTGCTTGTCGGCCGTAATTATGATAGTAGTTAAGTGGGACTTGATTGCTGAACATAATGCTTCCGGTATTTAAATCCACATGCCCCGTGCCACTCCCTAAATCTATAAAGGCAGTTTCGGTGGGCTGTTTGATCAGTGGGGTGAGGATGCCGTCTTTTCCGCTGAGGTCTTTGCCCTCACGCAGCGCCTTAACAGCGGCATCCATATCGAAAGTAGGTTTGGTCATGGGTCATCTCTTTTTTTGCTAATGGTAAAGAAATGACACAGAATTCTGAACACTACCATCAAGACAAGGACACGGTGATTCGGGTGATCGATGCGATTATCGCTCAGCGTCAGTTGGAACATGCTATGCGGCCGTTAGAGCGCTAACTACTGGTAGTTAGCGCTCTAGGTTTCTTATTTTTTGGGGGACAAAAATCAATTTCCCAAGTATAAAAAGTAAGCTTGCCTGGGCGTTTTACAATTTCTATATATTGAGTTCAAGCCTTCTCAAAAAGACTCTTATACCATTTTCTTGACGCATCATCCTTCAACCAATCTACAACATCATCAACAAAATGCGGCTCTGGTGTGATGTCCTTTCTGTTTAACTCTCGGTCAGAAAAATCAAAGGAGAAAATAAGTTTTTCCCCATCCAGCAGGCTAAAGCTCTTCTCAGCTTTAGACTTCTGTTCCACCTTAGCACTAAAGGAGGGCTCGCTTACATCGTACCAGCAATTTTTAAATAATAAAAAAAGCTTATTTTTTATCACAATTAACGCAAACAGCCTTCCATTCAGTTTTATTCCATATCCATCCTTCTTCTTTAAAGAAAAAAATCTTTTTTTCACACTTTCCGCACCCTTACTAACCTCAAAAGAGATACAAGGGCAGTGAGCATTTTTAATTAGATATAAGTCAGACATTAATCACCCACCGGAGCTGTACCCAAAGTTCCAATCACTCCAAGACCGCCAAAAACTGCATCATACCCAGGATTAGAGCGGCCAAGTTTTGAGACTGCTAAAGAGTAATTACCACCAGACCTAGCCCAATAATATGAGGGGTTAAATTTAGGTACACGATATAGAAAGCCAAAACTCATAACTTTTAAGGTATCCCTACCTATAGAGTTGATTGCGAAATTGGTATAAGTACTTGGCCCCGCTCTTGCCGCAAGACTAAACATTGAATAGCCAGCAGAGACACCCACACGAACGCCACCTAAGAACATTAATTCAGGAGCACTAGGCTTAGCCATACCTGTAGCTAAAGGATTAATTAACGTCCCAGTATTAGAATCAAAACTATAGGCTGTCGTACCATCTGCGCTAACTGTGTTACCAAACGGTCCGACCTCAACGGTAACCGGAACACCATTTTCATCAAAATAGGCTCCTGGCACTGGAGAAAAATTACCGGTCGGCCCCTTTTGTGCACTTTCACCCCCTCCCTGCCAATTCATCACATACTGCATTGCAGCCGTAATGGCACCATTGGCAAACTTTCCGCCACTTAACTCCGAGGTTGTACCACCAACAACCATAGTGGTAACCAACTGCACAGAATCCGGTAGCCTGCCAATCGCCGGCGACAGACTCTTGGTCACCGCAGCGGAAATAAACCCGTGCCCGAACTTGCCCCCCTGCAGCTCCGCGGCTATGCCGCCCACCACACCATGGGCCATTACCGTAGCTTGAGGGGCATTAATTCTCACCTACTTATATTCAATAGACACACCTTGCCAGCTGCCAACCGACTCTCCGCCGGGGACGCGGCATAGTAGTAAACTTCTAAATAGAAAAAAGTCCCGGCAGGTCAGTCAGTCTTCAATCCATATAAATTATAAGACCTTCAATACGTTATTGACTCGCAAAGCAAGGGGGCTTGCCGGGCTCATAGATTCTCTCTACATCTTTCAAAGAATGCAGCCCTCTGTGCATATCAAAGGTGGCTTTGATAATGACATATTTCCCTTGACAATTAAAAGTCATCTCGCCATTTTCTGTAGTATCAATAACGGTTATTGCTGATGCGCCATCTCCGAATTGTGCATGCACTTTATCAATAAATAATTCAGCACCAACCCCCACTGCAAAGAAACCAAAGACTGACACTCTCTTTCCCTCTAATTTACCAGGATTAGAAAGCAGCTGCACAAAAGAAACTGGAGTTATCCCATCATCCTTACCACAAGAAACCAAAGTGAGGCAAAGTAACAACATTATTCTCTTCATGCTGATTCCAAAGTGTTCACTAAAAATACTAATAAGGGATCGGATCTCCTGATCCAATAAAAATCCAAGTGCTTGTTGCCCTATCAGCCCGTACGACGACGGGTGCCCCGATTGATGCAGCTACGCCATTCCAACGCACGGATGCCCCAATTATTGATTCATTACGGTAACCAACTGGCAGCGACACAGCTATGGCTGCTGCGCCTTGGATTTCCTTGGAGCTATAGAAAAAGTTAGTTCCAAGTAGGCCATAACCCTTATTCTCATAGCCCTGCGGCACTAACCCATTTGGATAATTAGGCGAGATAGTAAAGCCTTCATCGTTTCGAATAACTAAACCAAGAGTCGCATTTTCACCAGAAAGCTCCCGAACACCCCGTACAGCAGACCCAGTATACCCCAGTGCTCGATCTAACTGTTGCCGGAATTTTTCATCATTAAAGACACCGGGAAGAGTATTCCCTTGCTCCTTTTGTGCACTTTCACCCCCTCCCTGCCAATTCATCACATACTGCATTGCAGCCGTAATGGCACCATTGGCAAACTTTCCGCCACTTAACTCCGAGGTTGTACCACCAACAACCATAGTGGTAACCAACTGCACAGAATCCGGTAGCCTGCCAATCGCCGGCGACAGACTCTTGGTCACCGCAGCGGAAATAAATCCGTGCCCGAACTTGCCCCCCTGCAGCTCCGCGGCTATGCCGCCCACCACACCATGGGCCATTACCATGGTGACATAGATCTCCTTGGAGACCCAGATGTTCTCGCCAACCTGGATAGCCCCGGGCGTATCCGCAGATACCCCATTTCCCGCCCCATAGTTGCCAATGGCCTCAAAA
>NZ_JBFLAB010000112.1:0-4586 GCF_040742695.1 Microbulbifer discodermiae
GTCTCATTCTCCTGGACGCATTCCTGTCAGACTTCTGCGAGGTACTGCGCAAGACGCTCCCGCACATCAAAGTAGGGATTGGGCACAAACACCCCGGATACTTCCGGGGTGCTGAGGATGCGTTCAAGACTGGCTTTGGGATCGGTTACGGAGCGCAGATACTCTCCCAGCTCCCAGTAGCCACCCGCTGGTATTGCATTGCTCAGGGAATGCACTCGCTTGCGGGCGAGGATGGCATACAACAGCAGTTCGCTGGCACCACTGGACCAAATTTCGGTGGCGGCGCGCAGGCAGGCCATGCCGGAGTACATCCGCGGGAGTATGCGGTCGGGCCAGGAGCGCTTTAGAATGGCGCGGTACTTTTGATTGGTGACCGGGTGGGGTTTGATAAAGGCTCCGGCGGCCACTGCAGCGCGCAGCATTTCCAGGTCCATGGCGCCGGCCGCCATCAGGTTGCTGCCGGGCAGCAGGGCCACTTTACTGGGAAGCTCTGTTTGATAGCTGTGCAACAGGTATTTGTCAGGGGCGGCTTTGGCCACTGAGGCCCAGTCATGCCTGGTATTGCATTGATCCGCCTGCCGATATCGCGCCAGTGCCTGTTCGACCTTGGTGGGGGTCAAAATGATGCCCCCCAGCCCCGCCATACATTCAGTCACGGTGAAGGCGCCACCGTCGCCGTGATAGCGCAGGTCGTATTCCAGTGGTATCCGGTGCTTTTCCGCCAGTGTCGCGGCGAGCTTTAGCAGCGGCACCGATTTTTCATCCCGCCAGGTAACAAAACCCGTGCGGTGCACCCGTGTCGCCGGATCCCAAGGGGTTTCGCGCATCAGCCGGTCTCCCGGTCTGCTTGTGTGAGGGCCCGGGCAATACGCTGGTCCAGGGTGTCGATCAGGTGCGCGGTCAGTTCCTGCTGCGCTTCCTGCAGGTCTTTCACGGCGTTGCGGTACAAGCCGGAGAGGTCCCTCACCCGCTCTTCCAGTAAGTTCAAACGTTGTTCCTGTGTCACGGTCAGCTCCAGGTGGTGTTGCGGCTGGTGGCTTGGGAGGTGGTTTTGCTGGTGTTGCGGTTGGTGGTTTTAGTGGTGCTTTGGCTGGTGTTCCAGTTGGTGGTGGTGCTGCGGCTGGTATTCCAATTGGTGGTATAGGCGGTGGTGTAGCTGGTGGTTTTGTTGGTCAGCCGGGAATCCGGTTCACCGGGGACATGCTCGTAATTCGTTATCCATTCGGTGGTGTAGCTGGTGACTCTGCTGGTGCTTTTGCCGGTGCTCCAGGCGGTAGTGGTGCTGCGACTGGTATTCCAGCTGGTGGTATAGCTGGTTCCATAGGCGGTGCCATAGCTGGTATTGAAAGTGGTGTTGTAGGCGGTCGTGAAGGTCCATACCCAGGGCCTGATCCAAACCCCGGCGCGCCGCACCCAGACTTCTTTTACCTGTTGCCAGCCGCCGGCGTGGCGGGCACGGATGTCGACCGGATCCCGCCAGCTGCCCAGACGCACCTTGACGCTCACCGGCGCTGCTCCATGAATCCGCAAAATGTCACACCAGGAACCATACATCGCCGTCCTTGCCGCCCGTGGGCTGGCTGCTGCTCACGGTGACCTTGGGCAGGTTTTGGATATCGTCGATGGAGGGTTTGTTTTCCGGGTGATAGACCTCTTTGCCCTGGACTTTCACGCTGCTGCCGCTCAGTGTTGCCGCGGTCAGCGCCTTTTCGGTGGTGATATTGCCGCTCGCATGGAACACCATGTAAACCCCGGTGAGGTTGCCCAGAATCAGGTCGCCATTGGCCGCGCCGTACCAGAGCCATTCGTATTCGGCGCCGTGCCACTGCAGTTTGATGCCGGGCACTTCTTCGCCGGCCTGATCCGAGTCCGCCTTGATGGTGAGGGTGGCGCTGCCAAGACCGCCGTCCAGAATAAAATCCCCATCCACCCGGGCGTTTTGGATGGTGAAGGTGTAACTGGAGATGGGCAGCCAGCCGCCGTTGTAACGCAGATAGCCCTCTCCGTCCTGGGGCGCTTCCAGCGGCACTTGAAGATCATTGGCGACCTGGAAGTTGGTGCGGTACTCAAGCCCTGTGCCGTCCTGGCGTATCCGCACATAGCGGCCACCGGAGTTGGAAAAATCCGGCAACTGGGAGATACCCGCGGTGCGCAGCTGCTGGCTCACATTGCCGTCAAAGGCGGTGACAAAGTCGATACTCCAGCCACTCACCCAGTAGGCGGCCGCGGTTTGGGCGCCGGCGACAAACAGCTCGCGCATCTTGATCGACGGATTGGACCAGACGGTGTTCAGGTCCCCGAGCCAGACCACAGGGTGGTCGTCGGGCCCATCCCCGAACCGCACCGGCAAAATCTGCGCGGGGTTTTCGCCATCCAGCACATGGGCCTGCATGTCGTGCCAGCGCTGTTGTGCGGCATCGGTCTTGCCCGAAACCATCAGCGAGAGGGAGTGGGCTTTCTGGTTCTGGTCCGTGCCCTCCAGGATCACGTCGAGGATCATGCGAAAGTGGATGTTCTTCCAGGTCTGGGGAAAGCGGATGGCGATGGCGCCGGTAAAAGCTCCGGAGTATTTATTGGCGGCGCCCCGGGGCATGACCACCTGAGTGCCGGCGGCAGTCTCGTGGTGCAGGCCGCCCTTGCCGCTGCGGTTATAGCGCGCATCGGCGATATCGATGTCCGGCACCTGGTCAGGGCCCAGCCCGACATCGCGCTCGGCGGCGCTGCCCAGCACCACGCCGATGGCGCGCTGAAGCGAGCGGGAGAACACCACCCAGACGCCGGTTTCGCGGTCCTGATCAAAATCCCCGCCGGAGACGTGGGTGGCGGCGCAGACAAAACTGTCATCGCCGTAGTTCACCAGGTCCCCCACCCCAAAACCCTGCCCCGCATCCCAGTTGCCGCGGGGATTGATCCCGGTGGTGAGGAGGTTGCGCACGCTGGTGGCCAGCATAAACAGTTCGATCAGTCCGTCCTTGAGTTTGCCGTCGTCCCGCAGCAGTACCCGCAGCGCGTCCTGTGTGGACGACAGGGCACTGGCGATGCCCGACAGTTCATTGTCGAGACTGACCGGGTCGGCACGATTCAGGTCGCTAAAATTGGTGTCGGGCCGGTAGGGTTGCTGCTGGGACATGGCGGGCTCCGTTAATAGCGGATGTTTAACGCCTGCAACGCGGCCTCGGCGCCGTTGGCCGGTGCGCGCCCGCCGGCGTTGCCGGCACTGGAGGTGAGCGGGGCCGGATCCTTTTTGGGCGGCGGCTGGCTGACGCTCATGCTGCTGATGGTGTCGTACAGGTTTTCGATCTGGGGCAGCCAACTGGAGGGATCACCGCTCTGGGTGATGCGGGCGATTCGGGCGGAGATCAGTTTTTCCTTCTGCGGCCAGTCCACATCGCTGGCGGCGGTCTGTGCGGCCCAGGCGTCGATGTCCTGCACGGCTTTTTGCACGGTCTGCTGCTGTTGTGCCTGCCGGTGCTCGGATTCCCGTTGCTGTGTCTGGCGGTGCTTCTGGTCCGCTTCCAGGCGCCGCGCTTTGGCCATCTCCAGCGCTGCGGCCTCGTTCAGGCCCATGTCGTTCACCTGTTTGCGCAGGTCGGGAAAGTCGCCGAGGGGGTCTTCCAGTTGCAGGGGCTGGCCACTCAGCAACTGGTACTCTTTTACCTGGCGCAGCAGGATTTTGCCCGCCGCGGCAAGGTCGCCGGTTTTAAGAGCACGCCCATATTCGAACAGCTCGGCAATCTCATCCGCCGCCAGTTTTGAGTCGGTGAACATCTGCTGTACCGGTTCCAGGGTTTTTTGCAGTGCCTGGGCCTGTTGCTCGTATTCCACCGCGCGGTCATTGGCCGCCTTGACGCCGTTAGCCAATTTGCGAAAGCGGGCCTGGGACCCCTGGCTGAGGCTGGTCTGCTCTTCGGCGGTGAGTTCCAGGTCCTCTTCAGTCAGCGCCCGGTCGGTGTTATCCGGCTCCTGATCACCGTCTTTGTCCTCCGCCACGGACTTTTTATCGCTCGCCTCTGCCGGCGTCGCGGTGTTTTCAGGTTCAGGGCCTTCTGCATTCTGATTTTCCCGGTCCCGGTGCTCCTTATCCTGATTGGGATCATCGGCGCTGTGCTGATGGGTTTCCTCTGCACGCACCGGGACACTGCGCTCGATGGCTTCCAGGGCGCTCTGCGGCGCTTCCTGATTTTCCGGTTGCTGAGTTTCCGTTTGCTGTTCCGTGTCGTCATTCATTGCATGGTCTCTGTGGCTGGGGGAATTGGTGGGACAGGCGCGGGCAACTGGCCGCCGGCGGGCTCTGCACCCTGCTCGGCGATCTCGGCCAGGTCGAACCGTTCGTCAAAACGCTTGAGGGTCTGTTCCAGTACAAACTCGGCCACGCCCGCCATGGGATGGGCGACGGCTTTCAGTTGGCCGATCTGCATCAGCTGCTGTTGCAGGATGGGCAGCAGTTGCACCCACTGCTCCCGCTCCCGTGTCTGATTGGGTTTGGCGGTGGAGCCGCCGCGGACACTGACCCGATACAAGTTGTAAATATCCTCGCGCTCCATGGTGGGCCACACGGCCCCCTGGCCGGCGATCTGGCGCACCTG
>NZ_JBFLAB010000113.1:0-4470 GCF_040742695.1 Microbulbifer discodermiae
TACAAAACAGCGTTTATGACCTGTATATTCGGTATTTTGACGTTACCTCGCTGTAAAGGCAGCAGGTGTTCGATAATTTTGAATTGCGATTTTGTGATTTCCATAAACGCAGATTTTATCAAAATTAGTGTTAACAGGCCCTAATTTTTGATCATTAAAAATAATATTCCTTGATTTAAATATTAAATCTGATGTCTTCACAAAATTTGCACTACTACTTACGGGATTGGACTGTTTGAGGCAGTACGATAGTACAATTTGAACTCGGCAAAAGAAAGCAGCCTTTATCCCCTTGTGAGAATTTTGATGACAACTTCGGCGGAAGCTTGGATGTGCTTTTCTGCTATAGCGCGTTTTTTACCATTTGTGGATTAGCGCCTAAGGCTTGCAGTGCTAGTGGGTCGGGCGTCGCGTGAAGCCTTGATTCAGTGTCCACTAGCTCTTGTCTGTTTCGAGCGCCTTATAAATTTTTTGTCGCTGAAGCGATATTGACAGCTATCGACCTCAGCGGAACTGTAGTTCCTGCGATTGTTAGTTGCTCGATCCTTGTGGCTCAAAAAATCGAATGGTCTTTCAGGTCACAACCAGTGTATAGCCCCAGCTTCCTGCCGTTATTTCAGCCTACATGTCGTATCTACTGGCGGGTTGGCAGCACAACCGGTAGAGGATACCACTGGCCTGCCTGCGATAGCCGGATACGGTGCCGGGTCAGTCGATGCGGCGGATAAGGCCTTCCTGGCAGACGGAGGCCACCAGAACCCCCTCTCTGGTGTAGATCTGACCGCGGCAAAAACCGCGTGCTCCACTGGCCGAGGGGCTGTCGGTGACGTAAAGGAGCCAGTCGTCGACGCGAAAATCCCGGTGAAACCACATGGCGTGGTCCAGGCTGGCGGGCATCAGGTTGGCGTCGAACAATGAGATGGGGTGGGGCTGGATACTGGTGCCCAGCAGTGCCAGGTCAGAAGCGTAGGAGAGGGCACAGCGGTGCTCTACCGGGTTGTCGGAGATTTCACCCTCCATACGAAACCAGAACATACAGCTGGGTTCTCGAACATCGGCGCCGAAATAGCCCCGCGGGTCCACGGGGCGGAAGTCAATCATATAGCGTCGCTGATTGCGCGCTGCGTCTTTGAGGCCCGCTTCCTCGGCCAGCTGCTGGGTGTTTTTCAGGGTTTCCGGTGCGGGTATGGCGCCCGATGGCATTGCACTCTGGTGGTCGAAGCCGGGCTCCTGAATCTGGAACGAGGCGGACATATTGAAGATGGCGCGGCCCCGCTGGCGGGCCACTACGCGGCGGGTGGTAAAGCTGCCGCCGTCTCGAATGGGGTCCACATAGTAGATTACCGGTAGCTCGCTGCTGCCGGGGCGCAGAAAATAGGCGTGCAATGAGTGGGGCAGGCGATCCTCGACAGTGCGGGTTGCGGCCATCAGAGCCTGGCCAAGCACCTGGCCGCCGAACAGCACCTTGCGATAGTTTTCCACATGCTGACGGCTGCGAAACAGATTTTGGTCCAGTTTCTCGACATCCAGTAGATTACTCAGCTTTTCCGTCATAACTACAACAGCCTGCTAAACAGTGAAGAGCGAAAAAAGTATGGGGGAGGGACTCTGGCTCCGCCAGCGGCGGCGATAATAGCAGTGTTCCGGCGCCGAGCCTTTACCTATCGCGCCAAAACACTTATCGAGATGGTTGGAGAAGGGGGGCATAAGCCGCCCCTTGGGCTCACTTGTCAGAGACTTGCGCAGACAGCTCCGGTGCCGCCCGCAGAGGTATGCCAACGGCGCAGACATCCGCATAGTCCGGCCGATAGACGAACCAGTCCTCGGGGCGGTGGCGCCGCGCGGCGATCAGTTCCCTAAAACTGTCGGAGTCGGTTTTCATTACCTGTAGCGGTGCCCGCTCTTTTTCCGGCAGGTCTGCCGCCACGCGCACCCGCTCAATACGGTTGCGCTCCGGCTGCGGCAGCATTCCCATGGGACCCTCCCCACGGCTCAGTTTCTGCAGCGTTGTCATGCCTTCCAGGACCCGGCCAAAGACGGTGGTGTTGCGGTCCAGATAGCGCTGTGCTTGGCCGATGACGATGTAGAATTCGGTGCCACCGCTGTTCAGCTCCGCACCGCGGGCCATGGCGAAGGCGCCCTGGCAGTGGGCCAGCCAGGCCTCGTCTGTGTCGGGATCGCGAGCGGCGGGAAAGCCCTGCACAAAACCGGTTTGGGGTGCATAGCCATCGGGGCCGGCGACAGGGGTGAAGGCTTCCGGGGAGAGTTCAGCGAGGGTGAGTTCGGCCGCCAGTGAGCGTTTGGCCCCTTCGATAGGCTTTTCCCCGCTCTGGTCGCCACCCTGGGCGACAAATCCCTCCGCCACACGGTATACGGCCAATCCGTCGTAGAAACCTTCCCGCGCCAAGGCCTTGATGTTGCGGGTGTGGGCCGGTGCAAAGATGGGCGACAGCTCAATGATGACCCGGCCCTCGACAGTGTCCAGATACAGGGTGTTGTCCAAATCCGCCGGCCGCCAGTGGTCGTCAGGCGCTTCCGCGATAATCTGAGCGGGCGCGCGGACTTCACTGTCGGCGGCGCTTGCAAAGGCGAAGGGCAAAAGCGCACACAGCGCCAGGGGGCTTCTTATGTTCATTTTTCCCGGTTCCAAGCTGATGCAGGAGTCGGATGATACCCTTTCCCACGCATCGCTGCCCAGATGGGTGTCCGGCACTCAATGTTGCCGGGGGAGTGGGCCTTTTGTGCTGAAAAATACGCTTTAGACGCTAAAAAGAGTGATGATTGGCTTTTCCAATCTGCGTGAATTGCCTATCATCCATGAATGAATGGTCAATTTCAGTCTCCAATTTCACGGACAGGCAAGGTCGGTAGTATGGATAAGGCAAGAGAGAAGGTTCAACGCTTTCGCGCTCGTGAGCAACGTATTCTGGACGCCGCGCTGGAACTGTTGTTGGAACACGGTGAGGAAAAGGTCACTGTCGAGCAGATCGCCGAACGGGTGGATATCGGTAAGGGTACCATCTACAAGCATTTTATCTCCAAAACGGAGATCTATATGCGGCTGTTGATCGACTATGAAAAGGCCCTTACGGAGCGCCTCAAGTCCGCGGTGGCGACCGCGGAGCAGGGCGATATCACCGCACCGGCGCGGGCCTACTTCGAGTCGCGCATGGCCGATCCGGCCAAGGACCGATTGTTCCAGCGACTCGAGGAAAAGGTGATCGCCTTGAATCTGGCGCCGGAGATGATCGCCGAGCTGCACGCTATCCGAAACTCCAACGCCTCTGCGTTGAACCGGGTATTTGAGCGCCGCATGGAACAGGGCATGCTGAAAAAGGTGCCGGCTTACTTTTACTACTCCACTTATTGGGCCCTGGTTCAGGGTGCGGTGGAGCTGTACCACTCCCGATCTTTTGCGGAAGTTATCGAGGACCGGGAGGGTTTGATGGAGTTCATCATGGACGTCGGTGTCCACATCGGCGATGTCTCCGGACGACGCTCCCCGGAGCAGAGTGAAAGCGGGGGCGGGGCGGCGGGCCCCACTTTTGGCTGAGCCGCTGTTTCGGCAACTGCAGGCATTGCAGGAGCAATTCTCGGGGCTTCCACCGGTGCACCGGTGGCACCCCGATCTCTGCGGTGATATGGATCTGCAGATTCGCGCTGACGGCCGCTGGATTCATGAGGGGGAGGAGATCAGGCGCGAGCCGTTGGTCAGACTTTTTGCCAGTATCCTAAAGCGGGAGGGCGACGACTATTTTCTGGTAACGCCCGCGGAGAAGTGGCGTATCCAGGTGGAAGATGCGCCATTTATCGCAACTCAAGTGGCCCGCAGTGACAGTGAGCGGGCCCCCATTCTGTTTACCACCAATACCGGTGAAGTGGTGCCGCTGGATGGAGAGCACGCCTGGCAGTTGAGGCCCTATGGCCAACCGCCCCAACCAGTACCCTATATTGCGGTGCGGGACCAGCTTTTCGCCCGGGTGTCGCGAGATGCTTATTATCAGTTGATCGACTGGGCCATGGAGCAATCCCTTGGCGGTGGGCAGACTAGCCAATTGTGGCTTGCCAGTGCCGGAAAATCTTTTTTGCTGGGCAATTGTTGACGGCCCTATCAGCGACTTCAGTGCAGCAATAAATATTTATCACAAATTGACAGCCGTCTTTACTCACCATTCACCCCGCAATCCAATAGATGATCTCTCAACCACTGGATTGCGGCCTTTGAAAAGCTGCGCAGTTACGCGCAATCGCTTGTTTTCCAGGGGCTTGAGCGGGCTTTCGCCCGGCAGCGATACATCCTTGTGTCACATTAACCTGACAATTTACTTAGGGAACGTCTGAATAACTCAACAATCGCTACGGCAGTATCAGTATTTTCTGGTGCGGGCCTGAATTTGACCAAAACAACCCTGAGATTGTTTGTTTTTTCACCTGGAATCTACTTCTCAGCAGATTCCAGGTGCACTGGCC
>NZ_JBFLAB010000114.1:0-4450 GCF_040742695.1 Microbulbifer discodermiae
GAAATGAAGTAGAGCGTCTGTTTCGCCGCTTGAAAGGTTTCCGAAGAATATTTAGTCGATTTGATAAGTTGGATGTCGTTTTTAAGTTCTTCATCAACTTTTCATTGATCGCTGACCGGCTAATTAGTGTTAACAGGCCCTAGCCCCTTCCCGTCCATTGGCCTGGCCTCGCACAGACGCCGGGCCGGGCGGCGGCTTTCATAGTGCCGGCCCTGCCCCCCCCCTTTAACTATCGAAAATCTGCGGCCAGATATCCGTTCAGCAACGGCTCACCGCGGGCCTCATTGACTCAGCCCCAGCCCCTTTATCCCTGTCGGCGGCGCCTGTCGCGAAAAGCCCCTTATGTTAGCGACGCCACAGGCCCTAACCGCGAATTGCAATACCCCTCCGATCGCCAATACTCACTGCAACGGAAAAATTTCGAAATTTCAGGGACAGGAAATGAAACGGCCGACCGGGTTTATCAGCGCAACTTTGGTTTTTATCATCGGGTTTCTGTCAACGGTGTCCGCAACTGCCCAGGAGACCACCGGCAAACCCGGATCACCCAATGCAACCACGACGATCAGCGGCGAGCAGCTACCTCCACCGCAACCAAAGTTTGGCGGCGTCATCAAAGACAATGCCATGCAGTCGAAAGCCTGGTGGCCGCCCCGTATCGTGCCGCCAAAAAAGGCACCGAATATCCTCCTGATCATGACCGATGACGCGGGCTTCGGTGTACCCAGCACTTCCGGCGGTGTCATTCCCACGCCCACATTGGATCGCATCGCCAAGAACGGCCTGCTGTTCAACAATATCCACTCCACGGCACTTTGCTCCCCGACCCGCGCCGCCTTGCTCACCGGGCGCAATCACCACTCGGCGGGCTTTGGTGTCATCTCGGAACAGTCCACCGGCTTCCCCGGATATAACAGCATTATCGGCAAGGACAAGGCCACCATAGGGCGCATCCTGCGTGACAACGGCTACGCCACATCCTGGTTCGGCAAAAACCACAACACCCCGGCCTTCGCCGCCAGTCAAATCGGGCCATTCGACCAGTGGCCCATCGGCATGGGGTTCGAATATTTTTATGGGTTTGTAGGCGGAGACGCCAACCAGTGGCAGCCAAACCTGTTTCGCAACACCACACAGATCTACCCCTTCAGGGGAAAGCCCGGCTGGAACCTGGTGACCGCCATGGCGGACGATGCCATCGACTGGCTGAATCGCATCGACCAAACCAGCCCCGACAAACCCTTCTTTCTGCACTATGCCCCCGGCGCCACCCACGCGCCGCACCACCCCACCAGGGAGTGGTTCGAAAAAATCCACAGGATGCACCTGTTCGACGACGGCTGGAACAAGCTGCGGGAGCGCATCTTCGAGAACCAGAAGCGCCTGGGCGTGATTCCCCCCAACACCCGGTTGGCCCCCTGGCCCACGGAAGTGCTGAAGAACTGGGAAGATTTAACCCCAAAGGAAAAAAAGCTCTTTATCCGCCAGGTGGAAGTCTTTGCCGCCTTCGTCGCTTACACCGATCATGAGATAGGCCGGGTCATCCAGGCCATCGAGGATATGGGCAAGCTGGACGATACGCTCATTATTTATATCAACGGGGACAATGGCACCAGTGCCGAAGGGGGCCTGCTGGGTACGCCGAATGAAGTCGCCTACTTCAATGGCATCAACAATATGCCGGTGGATGTGCAGATGCAGTGGTATGACGTCTGGGGTACCGATGAGACTTACAATCACATGGCCGCCGGCTGGTCCTGGGCCTTCGATACCCCCTTTACCTGGTTCAAGCAAAATGCGTCAAAACTCGGCGGCATCCGCCAGTCCATGGCTATTTCCTGGCCGGGCCATATTCAGGACAAGGGCACCCTGCGCGAACAGTTTACGCATGTCATCGATGTGGTCCCCACTATCCTCGAAGCGACCGGCATCCGTGCACCTGAATACGTGGACGGCATCCGGCAGGCACCCATCGACGGTACCAGCTTTGCCTACACCTTTGACCAAAACAACGCCAAGGCGGCCTCACGGCATAAAACACAGTATTTCGAGATCATGGGCCAGTGGGCCCTCTATCACGATGGCTGGCTCTTGGGTACCAAAGTGAACCGGGCTCCCTGGGAGGGCTTCGGCTCCCCCAACACAGACCCGCTGAATAACCAGGTGTTTGAACTCTACAATCTGGAAGAGGATTTCAGCCAGTCGCAAAACCTCGCCGACCAACACCCGGACAAGGTAAAGAAACTCAAAAAGCTGTTTGTGGAAGAGGCGAAAAAATACCAGGTTTTTCCCCTCGACGCGTCCGTAGCGGCACGGCTTATCGCTCCGCGACCGAATATTGCCGCCGGCCGCACACAGTTTGTGTACACCCGCCCCATGGTGGGCCTGCCGCAGGGCGACTCCCCTTCGCTGCTCAATACCTCCTACACCATCACCGCCGACATCACTATTCCCGAAGGGGGCGCCGAGGGAATGATTCTGACTTCCGGCGGGCGCTTTGCCGGCTACGGCTTTTACCTCCTGAAAGGCAAACCGGTGTTCCTGTGGAACCTGCTCGATCTCAAACGCGTGAAGTGGGCGGGACCCACCGCGCTGTCGCCGGGCCGCCACAAACTGGAATTCGATTTCAAGTACGACGGCTTTGGTATAGGCACACTGGCCTACAACAGCATGAGCGGCCTGGGTCGTTCCGGCACAGGCACCCTCAAAGTGGACGGCAGGGAAGTCCAGACCATCACCATGAAGCATACCCTTCCCATGATCCTGCAATGGGACGAAAGTTTTGATATCGGCTCGGATACCCTTACCGGCGTAAACGACGCAGACTATCTGCCGCCGTTTCCACTGACCGCCCAACTCAATAAGTTGACCATCGAGATAGACCGCCCACAGCTCTCCAAGGAAGATATCGAGAAGCTGGAAAGCACCAGGGCTACCGCGGTAGACGGCAGTCCTATTCAGCATTTGCAGAGTGGCCCACGCTGAGCGGCCCGTCACCTTCAATGCAAGCCAGCTTTTGGAAGGAAAGGGCAGGCTCCAGTGCCTGTGGGGGAAGTGAAATAGCAGTGGTAGTGGGTCAATTGCACCCTACTGCTGGGTTGGCTGCCGGCGGGGCGCTGGAGGAGAGGCGCTAATGGAAAGAGCAGCGATCAACTTCTTGCCGACCGGGAAGTCACAGTTCCATTGCAATAAGAGAAAAGCCGGCTTAAAGCCGGCCTTCACATTGAGTCGCCGCCAGTACATCACCTTTCCCGACTTTCGGCGACCTATGGGGAGTATAGACGTTAGCGGGCTTCCTGCCGCCATCTGTCCCCTAGACAAGCTTCTCCTAGCCCTATTACCCTCCGGTTACGGTCCCGTAAAGCTTTGATGACACAGCGTCGCCTTTTTCATCCTGTATACCACCCCCCAGCCGCCCAACCATTAACCCGGCGGTGATAAGGCCCCCGCTTTGACCTGCCGGACCCAGCTTCGCTGGACTGGTCACCAGCCTGTTCCATAAGGGACACAAAGCAACCCTATGGAAGTAGCGATACCTTTATCGAACTGAGCGGGCTTTATAGAGTCAAGTTGCAGCCAATCAGGGTTGTTCCACCGGTTCCCGGGATCAGCCCCGGGAACCAATTGGCACTATCGAACTGGTTTTTTAAAGAAGCACAATTGCGGAACCGGAATGTTTGCGACCAACTGCCTTGGGGATACCGTCAAAAGCCACTGACAGGCTTTTTCCGCCATCTGTCAGATGTTATCTTCTTTCATTGGACCACAGCTGAAATAAGACGGGGACAAAAAAATGTTCAGCATCCATCCAAAAGGTATTTTTTTTGCTACCGCCTTTGCCATTGTCGCCACCAATCTGATCGCCGCCTCCTCCTGGTATAGAGAAAGCACTGGAATTTTTCTTGAAACAGCGGTGATTGTTGACTTCTGTCTCACCATCCCACTTCTCTATATCCTTTGCTTTCGTCACGACTTGAAGCGTGCCCTGGTAAAAGCCATCGCCCTGGCCTGCCTCGGCTTTTGGGGCGCGACACTGTTGATTCCCGAAACACAGCAAACGCTGATCCGGGAATTTGGATTTCTGCGCTATCTCGGCCTCGGGGTATTGGTCCTGATAGAAATAAAGGTGGCAGTCCTGATTTGGAAAGCCCTACGCAACCATCAGCCACCGGAAAAGGTCGCCGAAAAATTGACCACAGCTACCGATATGCCGCCATGGGTCGCCCGTCTGATGGCCTGGGAAGTGACTCTCTGGCAAAAACTGGGGCGCGCCATTGGCTTTGGCAAAAAGGATAAATCATAGTTTCCCTAGGGCCTGTTAACACTAATTAGCCGGTCAGCGATCAATGAAAAGTTGATGAAGAACTTAAAAACGACATCCAACTTATCAAATCGACTAAATATTCTTCGGAAACCTTTCAAGCGGCGAAACAGACGCTCTACTTCATTT
>NZ_JBFLAB010000115.1:0-4409 GCF_040742695.1 Microbulbifer discodermiae
GAGTACATCGAGATTTTTTATAACCGCCAACGTCGCCACTCACGGCTTGGCAACTTGGCCCCAACTGAATTCGCCAAGAAGTATTGGGAATCAGCCAAAGCGGCTTAAAGCGGGACTGTCCAGTATTGTCAGGACACCCCATTCTTCACAAATATTGATACGTCGCATGAATGAGGCCAGCGCTTCGTTTCTGCTCTGCGGCGGTGAATCCAAAAACCGATCTGTCGCGACCAAAGGGATACCGGGGTTAGTGATCTCCATTCTGGAGTCAAATACCTCAATCATAGGGCCAGTACCGGTGACAGAGAAATCCTGATGGATAATGGCATTCGCCACCAACTCACGAATAGCCAACTCCGGATACATAGGCACTTCTTTGCGAAAGGCTTTGCCTATTGCCTCATTGGAGGGCAATAGAGTCTTTAAATAATCGATAAGCCCTTCAAAGCCAACGGCATAGCCTTTATTGCCTTCGATTTCCCGAATGGTTTCGATACGGCTGTTGCCACGATATAAAATGAGCCGAACCGCCTTGCGTCCAAGGTGTTGAAAGTTTTGCAGTTTTTTCGCAAACAGAATGGCTCCCAAATTCGTGATACCCCATTGATCACCGGGCATTTCCTGAATTAATTGATCAGCCTTTAATGCATTTAAAATGCCGGCACGATTTTCCGGTAAGGGCAACCCGGTTAATTCAAAATACGCCGGATAGTCCAACAACTTCAGAACCCCATCGGCACTTACATTAGAGGCTGCCATTTGTCGTTCAAAAGGCGTTTTATCGAACACGCGCCATAGTGCCCGCTCTTTTTCTGGATACTCCTTTAGCTTCTTTTTATAGGAGCCGACACGGATGAACTCAACGCCATCAAATTGCACCGGGTTGTGTGCTCCGGCCTGCACTTCCAGAATAACGACCGGCAATTCACTGACACCGACAAACTCAAAAAAACGAAAGTGAATTTTTGGTGATATTTTCTGTAGCAACCAACTTTCAAGTTCCTGCTGCTTATAGCGAGCTGTTGAAGGCTTAAATGTTGTCCCAATCACCTCATGAGTATCATTCTCAACACCCCAAACTACATAGGCAGACTGCTTACCCAGCAAAGCAGCGGAATTAGCCAGCGCCGAAATATATTCACCAATCATTGGTGCATTGTCGTTATTATGTTTGAACTCCACCCACTCCGCTTCCTGCGGCAGTGAGCACAGTTCTTTTAACAAGGATTGTAAGTATTCCAAGCTGCGGTCTACGGTCATTACATTGTCCTACGCAAAACTTTGTTGCTTAAGTGCCTCGGCGGCTTTTTGCAGCGGCTTCTTTAAGGCCTGCTCTAGCCTGCACATGTGCTCCAAGTGCCAGGCAACGGATTCTTTCCAGGTGTCTTTATTGAAACTATCTGCCGTACAGGAATACTCAATGCGGCAGGACTTCTTCTCGTCCAGACGTAGCCACTCCAATTTATCAGCGAAGTTCGATTCAATTTCGTCTTTAAGACCCAGCAGAAAATCAAAGAGGAATTTGTTTTCTTCTGTTGCACTACGGCTAATCCACAGCTCTACGCGCAACACGGTCTTATTAAAAATCAAATTGTAGGGGCATCCGCTTAAGCCCGAGCCCGCCGAAAGCCAGTGATCTTTACTAGGGCTGATATTATCGTAGAGGTTGCACGGGCTTTTTTGGAAGGCTTCCAAGGCCTTTTCCCAATATTTCCTTCGCACGGTATGACGGTTCTTCACCACCACTTCGGTGGTCTTTTCCTCCGCTTCTTTGGCGTTGATGCCGATCATCAACTCCCTGGCTTCGGGCGTGGGTATGATCTGGTCAATATTGATAAGCAGTTGTTTACCCAGGGCATAGGGCGTGACTTTAAAGCATTGAATACTGATACCCTGACCTAACAACCACAACGCCGTACTGGTGACCTCTTTGCGGAAGTTGGCAGCCACCAATATAATGCGCTGACTATTGCCGAGGTTGAGTTTGACTTCATCCAGATCCGGCGCATCGAGAAACTCACAGATGCGGGTGGCGGCATCCTGTCTGTTTTCTTGAGGGGATTGACCTGCCCGAGTGATCGCTTCACCGGCTTCAATCGTCGGGCTGATAGGGGAAAAGAAGCGGTGCAAATATTGCTGATAAATCTCGACAATCTGGCCTTTGGTTAAGCTGGCGCAGTAAGAGGCATACTTCAATGCCTGCCACACCACATCGCGGCCACTATCATCCAGCTTGTTTTCGATAATCACCAGGTTGCCTTCTTTATCCAGCGCCAATAGATCGAGGCGTTCGCGGGTATCGTCAAAGCCATCAAACTCTTTCTGGATAATCAACAGCTCTTCATCCAAGGCTTGGGGCTGATGGGCCAGCCATTCCTGTAGGTGTTTACGTTCAGTAAAACCCAGCTCGCTGAAGGTTTTGATTTTTACCGGATTGATATGGTTGGTTTGATGGTTGACGGTAAACATTGCCCTATGCCTCCACTGTGCTCTGCGCTTTTTTAACCACACCAGCCATTTCAGGGGTAACTTTGATTTTTCCAGTCACCGCACTGTTGATTAGGGTGGTTTTATATTCTTTGAGTTTTTCAATTTGAATATTTAAGTGATCAATACCCTTATCCATCTCATACATCTGAATTTTCAATGAATGAATAATTTCATTCTGTTCATCCACCGGTGGATAAGGCACTTCGACCACTCCAAACCTATCAAAATACAAGCGCAACCGCATATCCATAATTCCACGAGAATGGCGCTTAAGTTCTGCGGAGCAAAAATTTGATCTGAACAAGTAGTGATAAAAATAGCCATTTACTGGCAATTGAGGGCGTAAAATATCATATGCCGGGCTTGTAACGCCGTCATATTCTGAAAGACCAATAGCGCCCATCCATGCGAGCAATTTATTGACCACAACATCGCCCTTTTTAACAAACCAATAACCGTCAGTAGTTGACGCTTTGTTACCTCGTTCCTCTAATTCACTGCGCGGCTTAACACCTATATCGGTATAAACAGAAAGAAGTTCGTGATCGTTATTTTTCTCAGAAGGCTCCATCACCAATCTGAAAATATTTTTGACCCGTTTCATCTCCCAATGCGCGGGTATCTGCCCAATCCAATCCACGCCGGAATCTTTCATAGGTGCGTTGGGATCAAGCCCCTGGGTCACGGCTTTTTGGATAATGATTTGCTTGCGCTCTTTGAGCAGGGCGATCTGCTGTTCTTTGATGGCAATGGCTTCGTCGATTTGTTTGGTTTTTTTGTCGAGGAAGCTGGAAATCAAACCTTGTTGTTCTTCGCTTGGCCATGCAAACTGGTGATTATTCAGATCTGCCTGCGTCATACTTGGTAACGCAGTGGATGTTAAATAAAAAGAAAAAGGAATTCCTGTACAGCAATAATAAAAAAACCTGCCGTTCACTTTTGTTTTAGGAACTGCATAAAACATTGTATCTACAGTCCAAAACTTTCCATTCACATGTAATGGCTTGTCTATGGTCCCCTTTCTTCCGAGCAAGATCGCCTCACCATCGAACAAAAATTTCTTCGCGCAGGCAAATTTTCCACCAGACCCATATACGGGGTATCCCTCATCAACGACTACACTTTTATAATCAAGGCCATTACGAATGCTAACCAGGTGTTTTATCGGTTTGATTTCCCAGGACTTGGGAATATTCTTAACCCATTCCAATTTACATTTTTTATAGGAATCATACTTCGGCAATTTAGCTACACTCTTCATCGCCATCAACCCTGCACCTGCTCAATATCCACACCCAGAATCTGCGCAATTAAACCCTCAGCTTTTTGCTCCAGGCTGATAATTTCCTCTGCAACGGTCTCCAATGAACGTAGTGGTTTATGGCGGTAGAAGTATTTGTTAAAGCTGATCTCGTAGCCGATTTTGACGGAATCCAGATTGATCCAGGCCTCACTCACATGGGGCTTTACTTCATCGAGAAAGTACTGATGAATGCTTTGCGGCTCATCCTCTTTCAACAGTGACACTGATTCAGTGTCGCGCAGGTCGGAACTCGCACTATAGGTAATGTATTCGTTTTTCTTATCGGTTGGGTAATAGCCAAAATCCTCCAGCTGCGCTTGGGTACAGCTGTAACGTTGCAGCACTTCATCCAGCTTATCGCCACTGAGTTTTACCACTTTTTTAATCACTTTAGCGGCTGTTTCGTGGTACCAGCTTACGGCATTGAAGATATTATTTTTTTCACTCGCCTTAAGCGCGACCTTATACTCCTTTAGGGAACCTCTGAAAAACTGCTCCAGTCTGGCATAATTTACCCCATTTCCAACATACACAGATTCAATCATGAGCCAACTGACCTTCGCCGAAGCCGAATACACTATCAAGAAACGCAAAACACGGCGCGAACTGTTCCTCG
>NZ_JBFLAB010000116.1:0-4322 GCF_040742695.1 Microbulbifer discodermiae
CTGCTGAAGCGAGGTGCTGCGAATCCAGCTTTCCAGGATTGCTGCATCATGAGCGGTAATTGTAAAAACGTCCGGAGTATCCATGGGGCAAGTATACATGAAATCAAATCACGTAACCTTATTTTCCGCATAGCCCACTAGGGCAATAGGTTGTCCCAGAAAGGTGACCGCCACAAGTATAAGCGCCTTCGCATAAATATTCAATGCAAGAACCTCCACCGGACACAACAGGATCAGAATAACTGATAATTTGCTCAGTAGTAACAATATTATGATCACTAGCATAAGTTGAAACTTCAGCTGACATAGTGGTAACCGCAAAGAAACAAAATACAGCTGTTACGAGCAATGTAGATATTTTAAGCATTGCATACTTCCTTGTTATTGGTTAATTATTAGTTAGGATTACTAAAAAATTTACAAATAAAATCTGAATTGCCAGAGCAAATTATCAATAGCAATCTATTTCATCAATACCAATTAGAAATATTAAATTCTTTATTAATAACTTTAATTATAAATTTAGTTGCTTCACCCTACATAAGATAAGTGATACTCTTCTTTAAAAAATCAAATAATGCTTTGAAAGAAGATAGCCATGAAATCGTATTTAAATATGCTGCAAAATAGTAAAAATATTTAAGTTAATACATAAAAATTACAAAGCAATTCATATTCTATTCGAAAATCATGGAGGAAACTAAAATTCAATGAAATAAAGTCAAAAAGCGATACCGTAATGAAAAATACATAAAAAGGAAATTATTCTAAAGGATAAGAACATGAAAAAGCTTTTCAGATTTCGGTTTATGAATTATTTATGCATCTCTTTTTTTTTTATTAGCAGTAAGTGGAGTTGTCAAAAGTCAGGAAACCAATCAACTAATTATCAAATACAAGGAAAAAATCTCAGGTCATCAATTTGCACAAAAACTAAATGGAATACAACAGGTTGCTTCACATTACGGCGTTGCTCTTTCTAGCCAACGAACAATGTCCTTGGGGGCAGAAGTTGTCCGTCTTGACAAAAAGCTTCCAGATGAGGCAGTTGAAAATCTTGCTAAAGCGATCGCTAAAGTAGACAGTTCCATAGAGTACGCAGAGGCAGATACCTTGATGCAACCTGCCTTTGTCCCAAATGATGCTCGATATAATGAACAATGGCATTACTTCGAAAGCACTGGCGGCATAAGGGCGCCCAGTGCATGGAATAAATCAACTGGCTCGGGCGTTAATATAGCCGTAATTGATACTGGATATCGGCCACATGCTGATCTCACTGCGAACATTTTGCCTGGTTATGACTTCATTCACGATCCTAATGTATCGCTGGATGGCGACGGTCGTGACGGTGATGCGATCGATCCAGGTGATGGATGTTCTGGACGGGCAGATTCATGGCATGGTACGCACGTTGCTGGAACGATAGCGGCCAAGACGAATAATTCTATAGGTGTTGCGGGCGTGGCCTTTGACGCGAAGATAGTACCGGCTCGTACTTTGGGTTGTGGTGGCGGATATATTTCTGATATTGCTGATGCGATCACCTGGACCTCCGGTGGCAATGTCCCTGGTGTTCCTACAAATGCCAATGTAGCGAAGGTGCTCAACCTGTCTTTGAGTGGTTCCGGCGCTTGTGGTGAAACCTATCAAAAGGCCATCAATGGCGCCACGGATAGGGGTTCAGTCGTTGTTGTTTCTGCAGGCAATCAAAACACTGATGCCTCCACCCGTCGCCCAGCTAATTGTGATGGTGTTATTACTGTCGCTGCTACTGACAGAGCAGGAAATAGAGCGTATTACTCAAACTTTGGCAATACAGTTGAAATCGCAGCACCAGGAGGGGAAACTTCGGGTAACAAATCAAACCAGAATGGCGTCCTATCTACACTCAATACAGGAGTAACCTCCCCGGGTTCTGACACCTATGCTTTTTACGAAGGCACATCCATGGCCGCGCCGCATATCGCCGGCGTGGCGGCACTAATGCTGTCCGTACAGCCGAAAGCAACGCCAGAGCAGATTTCAATAGTTCTACAAGAAACCGCAAGAATAGCGCCAGGTACCTGCAATGGTTGTGGCGCAGGAATTGTCGATGCTGCAGCCGCAGTTAACGCTATGGACGATCTTCTTGTTGGACTGTATCGTTATTGGAATAGCGCGATTGGTGATCACACTCTCACAATCGATCGAAATGACAACCTATATGCATTTCTTGGGTACTCACTTGAAAAGATAGAAGCATATGTATCCTCAAAACCCAGATCTGGTTTTGTGCCCTTAAATCGCTATTGGAATGCAACACTGGGTGATAGTTTTCTTACTATAACGCGCAATGACCCAGGATTTGCTGCATTTGGCTATGAATTTGTGACAGAGGAAGGATATGTTTCCTCTAATTCTCGATCTGGTTTCGCACCTCTAAATCGTTATTGGAATCCCGATCTGGGGGATCACTTCCTTACCATTCTTCGAGATGACTATGCACTTGGCATATTTGGGTACACATTTGAAAGGATAGAAGGCTACGCGCAAAGTGAACCATATTAGCGAAACCTTCAGGTCTAATGAGCGGCCGCTAGTGAGGGTTAATAAAATACCAGTCGACCGTTAAATGTTTAGGTTAGGCACAGCTTCCATTAAATCACGACCTTGTGATTTAATGGAAGCTGTGCTTAATCAGCTGCTTAAATGTAGTAGTTCAGACGGGCTGTTGAAAAACCACCCATTTTTCTCTTATTACCCGACTTCCCAATGCGCTGACCGCTCGACTGCCGTTGGAAGGAATTCGAGGCGATAGCCATCATTTTTTACCCAGACGCCCTGAACGGCCCTCCAGGAAGCCATATTTAGAATTTTAATCGCTAATTTACGCAAAAATGGGTTCATCGCTGCCACCCGTTTGAGGTTTTGCGTCAGTGCGGTCAGGTAAAACTGAATTTGGGCATTTGCCAATCCTCGGTATTTGGCCCGTCGGAGACAGTGGTTATCTTTCGCCTCGCCGAACAGCCCTTCCACTTTCCAGGCTCGCTCCGTCAGTTTGGATTTGAAGAGTCTGGTACTTTGCCTGCGGCGGACCTTGTCTATATGACTCTGGTGAAGACTCCTGTATACGAAGCGGGCTCGGTTTTTCTGTGAATCAGGTAAACAGGATGATCGCATCGAGCAGGTCTTACAATGTCCTCCCAAAATACGATGTGGTATCTCTGCTGATAATTTTTGAGCGCCTTGGCATCTGGGTCGCCATTCCGGCGCTCTACCATACTGTCTATACTAGCATTTGCGTCAACGAGTGAGGCATCCGAAATGAGCTTCTTGCCAGTTACCAAACCAGCCTCGATCCATCGATCAATAAATTGTTCAAAGACTCGCTGGAATGTTTGCTCTCCAAAACGCTGACGGATTCTGGTCAGTGATGAATGGTCAGGAATCTGATCACCTAGATTAAGTTGGCAAAACCACCGGTACGCCAGGTTCAAATTGATGTCTTCGCAGAGCTTTCGGTCAGATTTGATTCCGTACAAATAGCCAATAATCTGCATCCGAAAGAACAGTGCCGGATCGATTGAAGCTCGATCATTGTCGGGGCAGTACAATGGTGACGTCAGATCATAGATAAATTCAAGATCCAATACGGCGTCGATCTTACGGAGAAGGTGGTTCTGCGGTACGAAATCGTCGAGGTTGACCGTGTGAAACAACTCTGGCTGAAACTGAGTGCGTCCCTGCATGGCTTTCCCCTTAACTTGGCCCCAGAAATATTATCCGAGACCGAACACGCTAAAGCAAGAAATTCAGGACTTTTTCAACAGCCCGCAGACTTGATCTGACAGTTACCGGTTTTTCAGAAGTTGCTCTGTCAGGTCAGGCTCAGTTTACGAACTTTTCCACCTAGATCTTTTTGCCGTCCTCGAGCGTTTGCATTAGAGTTCGGCCACAGCACTTCTTACCCTGGTGCGTGCGGTCATTATTGTAGTAAGCGAGCCATTCGTCCAGATCAGCCTCAAGCTCTTCGATCGACTCGTATATCTTGCGTCGTAATGAGGGCTGGTAGAACTCCTGCAGAATCGTTTTATGGAAGCGCTCACAGATACTATTGGTTTGCGGATGGCGAGCTTTGGCCCTCGTGTGCTCGATCTCATTCACACTCAAGTATAAACGATTGCTTTCCAGCTCATAGGTAAGCGTCCGGGCATCACACCTTGTCAGCAGGAACCCAGTTATGGGGCAGCAGCTCGCCGATAGCACTGGCGCGATGCATCGGTAATCGCTGCATCACATCTTTCAGATACGCAAAGGGATCATGACCATTCAGCTTGGCT
>NZ_JBFLAB010000117.1:0-4292 GCF_040742695.1 Microbulbifer discodermiae
GGCCAGTGCACCTGGAATCTGCTGAGAAGTAGATTCCAGGTGAAAAAACAAACAATCTCAGGGTTGTTTTGGTCAAATTCAGGCCCGCACCAGAAAATACTGATACTGCCGTAGCGATTGTTGAGTTATTCAGACGTTCCTTAGGAAAAAATAATTTAATTAAGCCAATGAAGAATAAACTCTTCTGAAAATTATTTTGTCAGCGCTATTGATTATATCTGTGCGCAGAACTTCTTCTAGCAGGCTGTTGAAATTCTAAGAATTTCGGCGCCTGCTACCGGAATATGGATGTTCCGGCAAAATCGGCGACGCCTAAGTCGTTGATTTTGAGAGAAAAGTGAAAATCACATTTTTCGCTTTTCGTGTTTTGAAAAAGGCAGGATGCCTTTTTCAACAACCTGCTAGTGTATGTGGATCGCTTTAGCTCAGCTACTGGCTGAATTTGTAAGGAGAAAATGTTCTCGACAGGCACCGCACGATCAGGCGCAATGGACGTGTAATAGGCTGCCCTGGTGATTCCCTTTGCGTGACGGATAAAGCATTCCAGGAGCCCCCCTCGGGCTGTCCCTGTTACCCGCGCAATCTTTCCCATACCTGCTTCGAGTCCCTATTGCCCTGATAAAGGCCCTCTTGGGCTTGTTTCCATTGTCGGCCGTTGCTTGTGGCGGAATCATGTCGCCGCAGTCCAAACAGCGCCTGGATGCAGGCGCCACTCGGAGCCTGGTGTGCTCCCTGTGGTGGATTTATCCGTTGAGCGCTAAAAAGAACCGGCACCATCCGGGTGACTGGTGCAAAACAATTCGAGAGGGACAAGGAGTATGACAAACTCAATCACAACTCGCCTGGTTGCGCTCTGCCGGCATACCACAGCGGTCCTGGTTGGTGGCTGCTGGTTGCTGCAGGCCGCTGCCGCATTTGCCGTAGAGCCACTGAGCGTCAGCGGCAACCGGGTTCTCATTGGCGGCCAGGTCGGCAGTCTGGCCGGCAACAGTTTTTTCTGGAGTAACAACGGCTGGGGCGGGGAGAAATATTACAACGCGGATACAGTGCAATGGTTGCAGTCAGACTGGCATTCCCCCCTGGTGCGGGCCGCCATGGGGGTAGAAGACGGTGGCGGCTACTTTGCCGATCCGGCTGGGAACGAAGCCAAGGTGCGCAGAGTGGTGGATGCGGCCATCGCCAATGATATGTACGTTATCATCGACTGGCATTCCCACTATGCTCACACCCACGACTGGAACCGCGCTATGGATTTTTTCCGGCGCATGGCCTCCGCTTACGGTCATACCCACAATGTTATTTACGAGATATACAATGAGCCCAAACAGGTTTCCTGGAGTGGTGATGTCAAACCCTATGCAGAGGCAGTGATCTCTGCCATTCGCGCCATCGATCCGGACAACCTGATTATCGTCGGTACCCCGACCTGGTCCCAGGACGTGGATCTGGCTTCCTACGATCCGATTCGTGGTTACGCCAATATCGCCTATGCCCTGCATTTCTATGCCGGCACCCACGGCCAGTTTCTGCGCGACAAGGCGCGCACCGCCCTGGACAATGGCATAGCCCTGTTTGCCACCGAATGGGGCACCGTCAATGCCGACGGTAACGGCGGCGTCAACCATGGTGAAACCGACAACTGGATGAATTTCCTTAGCGCCAACCACATCAGTCACGCCAATTGGGCGATTAATGACAAGAGTGAAGGGGCCTCCGCCCTGGTGCCCGGTGCCAGCAGCAGCGGCGGCTGGTCCAGCTCCAGCCTGACGGAATCCGGTAATAAAGTGCGGGACATTATCCGTGGCTGGGGAGGTAACCAGCCTCCCGATGGCAATTGCGATAGCGTCGCGCTGCCCGCCCGAATCGAAGCAGAGAATTTCTGTGCCATGTCCGGCATACAGCTGGAGGACACCGCCGACACGGGTGGCGGCCACAATGTGGGCTATATCGATACCGGCGATTGGATGAGCTACAAGGTTCAGGTGCCGGTCAGCGGCGTTTACACTGTTGATTACCGGGTGGCCGCGCCCGACAGTGGTGGGCGGTTGCAACTGGAGGCGCGGGGCGGCTCCCCTGTGTACGGACAGATGGACATCCCCAATACCGGCGCCTGGCAGAGCTGGAGCACTATACAGCATCAGGTTCAACTGGAGGCCGGCGAGCGGGAACTGGCTATTGCCGCCCTGGCATCCGGCTGGAATATCAACTGGCTGGACATTCGGCGCCTGGACGAGCCGGATCCGCCCGGTGGCGACATCTTTATCGAGGCCGAAGATTACACCTATATGAGCGGTGTGCAAACGGAGGTAACCAGTGATTCCGGTGGAGGTCTCAACCTGGGCTGGATAGACGCCGGTGACTGGATGGCCTATCACGACATCTCAGTGCCCACAGCCGGTCATTACACTGTGGAGTTCCGGGTTGCCACACCGGGCGGGGGGAGTCTCAGTTTCGAGCGCGCCGGCGGTTTTCCGGTGTATGGTACTGTCGGTATCCCCGCCACCGGTGGATGGCAAAACTGGACCACCGTCAGTCTGACCACTTACCTGGAAGCCGGTGTGCAGAATTTTGGCATTGGTGTGCCCCAGGGAGGCTGGAATCTCAACTGGGTTCGCCTTATCCCGCAGTAGCCCCGAGTCAGCCCCCTGGCCACCGGTGGCAGTCTCCGATAGTCCGGTTCGCCTTATCCCGCAGTAGCCCCGAGTCAGCCCCCTGGCCACCGGTGGCAGTCTCCGATAGTCCATTAACCCGGCAATGGAATGCGTTGCCGGGTTAATAGGGTACAAGGATGGTCTTTCGCCCGGTGGGTGCCTGCGCAAGCCCTTGATAAGCGGCCGATGTGGCCTGTCCTTGCGGCTGGCCATCTCCACTCAAGTGCCAGTTTGAACAATCGATTGCAAAGGTGCTTTCGGCGCATTGGAACCGCGGAGTGGTGAACTGGATCACAAATAATGTCACGATAATTTTCCTTTGATTCTTATCTGCTATATTGGTTTATCCTGTTATATAAGTACCAGGTAGCTATTCAAGAAGAATAAAAAAGTTATTTATGTCCGTATTGTCAAGCTGCCAATCAAATTGACAGTAAATGCTCGAACAATCGCTTAGTGCTTGTCAGGTGCTCAATAATCTGGCTGGTAACTGCGGTACAGGGATGTGAGACCGTCGGGAACAGGCTCTCGGAAAGCGAGCAATTCCTGGTAATTCTGCAGTTTTTCAAGGGCCGCAATCCAGCGAATATGGATTGTCAGGTTGATTACAGCTACACAGTAATAGGAGTTCTGATCGTTGATGCGGTTAATTGTACTACTTGTTTTTTTATCAGCTAATGTGTATGCATCCAGCACTGACTATCAGGCAACCTTCCAGCGAGAGGAGATCGAAAAGCTCTTTGCGAGTTCCTTTCCGTTTGAAGTCGAGATAGAGGAAACCTGGGTATTTGATGACCGCCAGGATCGTCTGGCCATGCTGCGGATGGAGATGGTTTCCGACCAGATCGATGCGGGCAAGGAAATTGAATATCTGGCCAGGTATGGCATTGAGCGGATATCTGAGGGTAAATACTCGATAGATCTGAGTACCTATCCAGGATGGATGACGGTTTCGCAGTTGTTTGGACCTATGACATCTCCCAACTTTGTACAACAGGGAACCGAGGCACTCAGGGCCAGGGGTTTCAGTGAAAAGGATCTACAGGTTCTGACAGTTTATTTGGAGGGGAATCAATTTATAAAAGAAAGACAAAAATTATATTTAAACTATCTGAAAATTGAAGGACCCGGATTAGTGAGAAAATTTTATTCTCCAGGCGGTGCGATTCCTGCCTTTCGGGATTATAAAAATAACCTGCAAAAGCGGTTGAGCAAATTTGAAAAGGCATGGTTCAGGAATCTCTATCGCAGCCTCGATCAGCGGGCTGGCCGAGTGCTTATTTCCTACCTGGTAGAGCTTTCCTCGGATTTGACTATCATCTGTGAAAATAATTTTAACGAGAGTGTGGAAAGACTTTTTGCTTCGATCAAGGACGGCAGTTTGGTCAGGGCAATTGAAAAGCAGTCAGAAGAGGAAAAATAATATGAGATCAGGCTATTTTACTGTTTTTTTGCTGGTGTTTTTTTCTGCCAGGGCAATGTCAGCGGTTACTTTATCTAAGGAACGTCTGAATAACTCAACAATCGCTACGGCAGTATCAGTATTTTCTGGTGCGGGCCTGAATTTGACCAAAACAACCCTGAGATTGTTTGTTTTTTCACCTGGAATCTACTTCTCAGCAGATTCCAGGTGCACTGGCC
>NZ_JBFLAB010000118.1:0-4183 GCF_040742695.1 Microbulbifer discodermiae
GAAGGCCGAGCTGCAGCGATTTATTCGTGTTCATAACCGCGATCTTGCCAAACCATTTAAATGGACAAAGAGCGCCGACACGGTACTGGCTTCAGTGCAGCGAGCCAAAAATGTGTTACCTAATTAACCGCATGGCCCACTAGGTCAACTCCTGCTTGGCGGCAAAGATCACGGAATATGACTCCGATCTCTCTTCTTAAAGCCCCAAATATCGCTTTTCTTCGATACTTCGGGACAAATACTATGTGATACCTGCAATAATGCTTTACGTGGGCTTGGTTCTGCCAATCTCTCATATGGCCTCCTAATAGAACTTGCCGGTTCATGGGAGGCCACATTCTCTACTCTGCACGACTGAACGGCAGAGCCCTGTCAAGTCTCACCGCCAGAGGCGGTGGTTTACCTATGTATTAATTAATTTTATTTAAATACTTTTTTGATAAAATTAGTCTAATGGGATCAGCTATACAGAAATAGAAATATGTGATTTCCATTGAATATTATACTATTGAATCAGCACTTAAGGTGCCACTAGGAAGAAAGTTTTTGAGTGCGAGATCTATAAATATCGGCTTCATTGCAATGATAACCTATCTTCCAACTGTCAACAGGAAAAGCTATCCTAGGCTTTTCCTGCCCCACATCTGTGATCCTTGTCTGAAAACTACCACAACAAATCAAGTAATTGTATGCTGGACTTGCAAACCGAATTTCTCCGTTCGAGACAGCAGGCTATAGACAAGGTTTTTTCGGCCCTCTGCCACCCTCAAAGGGGAATAAAGGATGCAGGTGGATTGGTATTTACTCCACCATTCAAAGTGCAGAAGGGAATACTGGCATCCTCAAATCGTATAACCCCAGTAGTCAGGTCGATATCCCCTGTTAAATCTCCGCTACATACACCAAATATAGTCTGCATCTGTATATTCTCTATAGTCACCATAGCAGTGGTGCTGCAGAAAGTACCACTATGGCCCTCCATATTGTATGGCAATCCATTGAACCCCGTTATTCCACAGGGATCTAAAGGAGAGAAATCAGACACTGACAAGGCTGTGATGGTTGCATCCGAGCCATTTAAGATAGCCGTTCCATTCAGTTCACAGGGAAATGGGCCGAATCCAGCAGATATAAAACCTTCTAAAGCGACAGTCCCCGTGGGAGCCCAGGTTTCCGCATTGACCAGGCTGCTTGGGAAAGGAATGCTAATGGTAAGAAATACGGAGATTATTAAGTTTTTCATAAAAATTTTCTTTAAATTATGTATGTGATAAAAATGATAAATAGCCACACGAACAGTACAAAGACCACGCAGGTATAGTGCATTTTTACAAGCTAAATAAATACGCCCATAAAAAACCCTCTGAATAATCACTTGGCAGAATACCTATTGATACAATCGTATCACTGAAGAAAAGTCGCGAATAATTTCGCATGTCATTCCACCAAAAATTCAGGAAAAATCGAATCCGCAAAAAAGCGACTTTTCAGAACATCAGACGCAGTGTTTTTCTGATAGGGGGGTTAGCCACGACAATTTGGCGTTTTATTTTTGGTATTGTCTTGTAAAAAGGGAAGACCAGGCCCATGAATATAGAAGTCTTTTCATTTTGTCAGGGTTATTGGTACTTTTGGCCTTTTCCAGGGTTACTTAGTACTTCATAGCCAGAGGTTGCAACTTAACCCACAATCACTCGGGCTTTTATTCTGCAGTAGATGGTCTTCTCTCCAACTGCCACTGGACAAAGGGTTTTTGTCACCGTAACTTGGCCACCATTCAGCGCATTTTCCAGCGGCGGTGCTATGAGTCGCCTCTTATAGTAATAACAGGAGTATTAAAAAAATCTATGGATTCGACCCTACCAACCCTAATCAGCGTCACAGATCTGGCAACTATAGCGGCACAACCGGATCTGGTGATACTGGACTGCCGCTACCAGCTGGATGACCCGGACGCCGGTACCAGGGCCTTTGAGGACAGCCATATCCCCGGCGCCATCTATGCCAGCCTGCACCGGGATCTGTCCGGGCTACCGAGTCGCTTCGGCGGACGCCATCCGTTGCCAACCCCACAACAATTTGAGGCTTTTGCCCGCGCCGCGGGCATCAGTGCCAACACCCGGGTTGTGGTGTACGACGACCAGCGGCTGGCGTTTGCGGCCCGGGCCTGGTGGCTATTTCGCTATTTCGGCCACAAACAGGTGGCGGTGCTGGATGGTGGTCTGGGCGCTTGGCGAGACGCCGGCCTGGCGATGGTCACCGGTGAGGGAACTCCCCCGGCTGCGGCCAGAGACTTTGTTGCCAGCCCCCGGGCGGACATGACTGTGGATTACCGGGATATCCACCCGGAGCCAATGCCGGGCATGCAATTGGTGGATGCTCGGGAACCGCGTCGATTTGATGGCGAGGAAGAGCCAATAGATCCACTGGCGGGCCATATCCCCGGCGCGGTCAACAAGCCTTGGAAACGTATCACCGACGAGCAGGGCTTTGTTCGCGACCGGACGGAACTTGAGCAGCACTGGGCGGATCTGCCATCGGACCAGCGCCTGGTCTGCTATTGTGGCTCCGGTGTGACCGCCTGTGTCAATCTGTTGTCCCTATATCTCGCCGGCCGCGAAAATACGGTTCTCTATCCAGGCAGTTGGAGCGACTGGTGCGCCCATATTCTGCATCCGGGCAGCGAAGAGAAAAGTGGATAGGAGTAACAGTGCTATTAACCGAGTAATTCAATAGAAGAGAATGATCGATTGGATTTTCGGATCAATCAAAGAAAGAAAAAGCCCTGGCCGGGCCGAATTCCCGAACAGGGCTATTAAGATAGGTCAACAGTGAGGCCTGGAGGACCAGGGCCCTCCGATTTTGTTTGTCAGTGGCCTATTATCTGAAAAAAGACATCGACTACTTTGGTTTTGGTAAACTTCTCACCACCGCCATTGGATTTCGCGGCTGCCAGTTGGCCGTGCGCCCAATAGGGCATCAGGTTACCGGCGGCGTCATGCCGGTTTGGATTTTTCCTTGGGATCGTCGGCAAACTCTCCACCCCTGACTCCGCCAATGACATGATTTCATCGGCATCGCTGATACCGTCCGCATTCTTATCCAGCCATAATTTGAGATCAGACCAGATTACATCCGCCTCGCTCAAAATACCGTCATCATTACCGCCCAGCAGTGGACTGTCGTATTGCGCCATCGCCAAAAATCCGTTGGCGGCCAGAGTCCCGCTGCCGTCATGTAGTTCCGTGGCATTACCAAACAGCTCGGAGCCATCGTCCACTATACCGTTGTCGTTGCGATCCAGTACCACAAAGGCTTCATTGCCCCCTGCCATAACCCACTGGATATGGGTAGGCCGGCCATTGGCCGAAATATCAAAACGCACACCCTTCCCGGGAGCCGAAAATTCTATACCGTCTGCACCCAAGTCAATCACAATGGGGTCTGTATAGGTACAGGGGTGCGCTTGAGTACCGGAAGAAAACGCCGCGGACAATGCCAGAGTTACGACAAATCCAGGTACCTTTGCATAGGAGATTGTTTTGGAAATTATTTTTTTCACTTTTTATTCCTCATGCTACTCAGGGGCAAATTATTCCGGTATTCCCACCACAGGGATTTACCGGGCAGGCATGGTCAGAATGACGGACTACGGATACGTTTGTGTTGTCTCCATACTCGTGGTCAGGTAAATCAACCGAGAAACCCGCTCCAACTCCCACAGTAGCGCTCAGTGCATAGCGATTCATAGCTGTCCAATTGTAATTCAGCAGGCATGTGGCACTTGAACCAGTCCAGGTCGGATATCCAACTATATCCTGGTTGGACTTTGAAAAGTTCAACACCAGCGACCATGAGGTTTCAGTGCCGTAGGTCCTCTTGGCTCTCAGTGTTCCCGACTGAATGGTAGGACAGGTAAAATCATAGCCAAAGGTGGCAGTAATCTGAGGTATCAAATTGTTGCTAACCGCCGTGGCGCTGGCAAGTATCTTGACATGCTCGGGCTCCGAGCTAAGCAACTGCTCCACAGTTATACTGGGGTTAGGGAACCTCTGAAAAACTGCTCCAGTCTGGCATAATTTACCCCATTTCCAACATACACAGATTCAATCATGAGCCAACTGACCTTCGCCGAAGCCGAATACACTATCAAGAAACGCAAAACACGGCGCGAACTGTTCCT